>JAQTWR010000243.1 GCA_028689195.1 Anaerolineales bacterium
CCGTCTTTGGCGGTCTCGCAAAGCATTCCGCAGGATACGACCAGTCCCGACGATCGTTATGGCTGGTGGTGGTGGGGACCGTGGTACGAACATCAGAACATGCGCGATAACCGCGCCGAAGCGTTTACGTCGCTGCTGTGGGACGGCGTGTACGATTACGCCTACGTCGCGCGCGCGACTACGCCCGGCATTTTCATCGTCCCGCCCGCCAAGGCGGAAGAGATGTACTCGCCCGAAGTCTTTGGCAGAAGCGCCAGCGATTGGGTGGTGGTGGAGTAAGAGTTGCATGGCGGGGGCGGTTGTTCCGCCCTCGCTATATTCCGCCCAAAAATTGCCCGCCGTTTTTCATTGACTCATTTCATATTTCGAGTAGAATACCGCCCAATATGTTTAGAGACCGAGCAAGCATTCTTATGGAAGCCAAATCAAAGCGCAAGCCCACATCCACAACTCTGGTTGTCGGGTTTGGGCATGTTTCGGTTGAACAGGAAATAACATAAGCGGCGCATTGCTGTAGTTATTTATATCTACCTGTAACCCTAAACGCCATCCGACAACGGATGGCGTTTTTTTATTTAATTTTAGAAAGGAGAAACTATGCTTGAAATTTTAGATACCACTTTACGCGAAGGCGAACAAACGCCTTATGTCAACTTTACGATTGACGAAAAAATTCACATCGCAAAAATGCTGGATCAAATCGGCGTGGATATGATCGAAGCGGGCGACCCAAGCGTTTCGCCGAATATATTCAAGGCGATAGAACGCATCTCCGCGCTGAATCTTAATGCGGAGATTGTCGCCCATTCGATTGCTTCGCGCGCGGGAATTGACAAAGCCAAAGCCTGCGGCGCGGATCGCGTTGCCATCTTCTACGCCACCTCGAAGATTCATCTCGACGCGAAACTGCATAAAACCGAAGAGCAAGCCATTGCGATTATTCAGGAACATGTAAGTTACGCGAGAAGCAAAGGACTTAAAGTCCGCTATACGCCAGAGGACGCGACGCGCACCGATTTTGAATTCCTCGTCCGCGTGTGCAACGCCGCCATTGAAGCGGGCGCGGACCGAATCAGTTTTGCCGATACGCTGGGAATCATGCAGCCGCATGTTTTTTATGACCGCGTGAAATCTTTGCGCGAGCGTTTGCTGCCCTGCAAAATTGATTTGCACTGCCACGACGATTACGGACTCGCGCTGGCAAACGCCATGTCGGGGATTCGCGCGGGCGCGGACTGCATCCACACCACCGTCAACGGACTCGGCGAGCGCACGGGAATTCCCGACCTCGCGGAAACCGTCGTCGCGTTTCATAATCTCGAAAGGGCGGAAAAATATAACATCCAGCCTTTGATGGAACTGTCGTCGTATCTCGAAAAAATTTCCGGTTTCTTTCTTGCGCCCAACAAACCCATTACCGGGCAGAATGCCTTCAGCCACAAAAGCGGAGTCCACACCAACGGCATTCTCAAAGACCCGCGCACATACGAGCCGTTCGATCCCGCCATTTTGGGACGCGAGCGCAAAATCATCATTGACAAATATACGGGCAAGAGCGCGGTTCAATCGCGGCTGGATGAATATGGCATCAAAGTCAGTGACGCGGAGTTGGAAGTGATCGTGAATCGCATCAAAAACATGGGCGATCAGCGCAAACAACTCTTCGACACGGATATCATCGAAATCGCGGAGCAGGTGACGGGGCGCGAGATGGACGTCATCCCGCACGACATCAGCGCGATGATTATGCTCGAAGTCGAGTCGCATGTGTACACCACGTCGGTTGTGCGCCGCCTGCGCGGATTTGAAAACGTCTCGCAAGTTTACGAAGTCACCGGCGATTATGACATTAGCGCGTTTGCAAATGTCGAAAACATGAGCGCGTTGAACAACCTCATCGAAGAAATCCGCACGGTGCAAGGCGTGAAGCGCACAGAGACAAGAATGGTTTTGAAAAAATACTTGAGTAAATGAAGAATGCAGAATAATGAATGCAGAATTTTTTCAGAGCTTTTGTTTGTCATTCTGAGCGTAGCGAAGAATCTCTGGCTTTGAGTTAGAGACCCTTCGCTGCCGCTCAGGGTGACATACAGAACAATAGCCCTGTTTTTATTCTTCACTCTGCATTCTAACTTCTTCATTTAAAAAAGGAGAACTTATGGGCACATTGATCGAAGAAATTTTTTCCCGCAGAGCGGGACGTCCCGTTCAGGCTGGCGAAATCCTGCTGCTGGACGTGGACTACATTATGAGTCACGACAACACCACGCCATTGGCAATCAAAGCGTTTCGTGAAATCGGCAAGCCGATATATGACAAAAATCGGATTGTGTTGCATCTCGACCATGCGTATCCCGCGCCGAATGTTTTGGCAGCGGAGAATCACAAAAAGATTTTCGAGTTTGTCAAAGAACAAAATTTGCCACACTTATATCATCAGGGCGTGTGTCATCAAGTGATGATCGAGGAAGGCTACATCACCCCAGGCGCAATCATCATCGGCGCGGACTCGCACTCCAACACCTATGGCGCGCTGGGCGCGTTCGGTGCGGGACTTGGCTCGACGGAAATCGGCGTGGCGTGGGTGACGGGCAAATGCTGGTTCAAAGTCCCCGAAACGATTCGCATTGAACTCACAGGCAAAACACAGCATGGCGTGTACGCCAAGGACGTGATGATTTACATCGCGGGTTTAATGGGCATGGACGGCGGCACCTATCGCTCGGTGGAGTTCGGCGGCGAATACATCACCAGTCTGCCGATGAACGAGCGCATTGTATTCCCGAACATGTCCACCGAGATTGGCGCGAAGTGCGGACTCATCGCCGCGGATGAAGTCACGCTTGAATATCTGCGCGCGCAGACTCCCGCGCAGGGCAATTACGAAATGATTCGACCCGTCAACCCGCGCTATGAACGCGTCGTCAAGATTGACGTGTCCACCATCGCGCCGCAAGTCGCGTGCCATCCCGACGTGGACAATGTCAAGCCGCTGGAAGAGGTCGCGGGTTTGGAAGTCCACGAAGTTTATATCGGCACCTGCACCAACGCGCGTTATGAAGACATCGAAATTGTGGCGAACATCCTCAAAGGCAAACAGGTTCATCCGTTCACGCGCGTCATCGTCACGCCCGCGAGTCAGCGCATTTACAAGAAAGCCATGCAAAACGGCTTGATTGATATTCTGCTCGACGCGGGATGCACTGTGACGGGAACGGGCTGCGGCGCGTGTATTGGTCGCCACGGTGGAATCCTCGCCGCGGGCGAACGCGCGCTGACCACCATGAACCGAAATTTCATCGGGCGCATGGGAAGTCCCGAAGCGGAGATTTATCTCGCGTCCCCTGCAACTGCGGCGGCGACGGCGTTGACGGGCAAAATCACTGACCCGCGAGAATTATTAGGTAAATAGTAATTGGAACTGGTAATTACCATTTACAACTTACCAATTACCAAAGGAGCAACCATGAGCAAAGCCTGGACATTTGGCGAAAACCTGAACACGGACGAGATCATCCCCGGACGTTTTAACATCACAATTGACCCGCTGGAATTGGCGAAGAATGTCTTTTGTGAGATCAAACCTGAATATGCAAAAAGTGTCAACGCGGGTGACATCATCGTTGGCGGACAAAATTTCGGCTGCGGATCATCGCGCGAGCACGCGCCGATTGCGATCAAAGGCTCGCAGGCGAAATGTATCATCGCGCCATCCTTCGCGCGGATATTTTTCCGCAACGCGATCAACATCGGCTTGCCGATTCTCGAATGTCCCGAAGCCGCAGAAGACATCAACGAAGGCGATGATGTGGAAGTGAATCTCGCGACGGGTGAAATCTTCAACCGCACCAACGGACATTCTTATCAAGCGCGCGCGCTGCCCGATTTCGTTTTGAAAATCGCCGACGCGGGCGGCATTGTGAATTTTTTGAAAGAGCATGATATAGAAGAGTTGATGAAATGATTTTATGTATCACGGATTACGCATTACGTATTTCGTAATCCGTAATGCGTAAGGAGACTTATGTATAAAATTTGCTTACTCCCCGGCGACGGAATTGGTCCCGAAGTAATCGCGTCAGCAAAAGAAGTATTATCTGCGCTGCCGATTGCATGGGAATTTACCGAATGTGGAATCGGCTATGGCGAATACGAACGTTCTGGTTCGCCGCTGCCTGATTCGACTCTCGCGCAAATCCGCAATTCGGACGCGGCTCTCTTTGGCGCAGTGACCACGCCGCCCAACATTCCCAATTATTTTTCGCCCGTCGTGCGGATGCGTCAGTCGCTTGATCTTTACGCCAACTTGCGCCCGACGCGCTCTATTCTACATTCATCATCGCGCCCGAATATTGATATGGTCATCGTCCGCGAAAACACCGAAGGATTGTATTCGGGCGTCGAGCGCGTAGAAGATGACGGCAACCGCGCCATCACCGAACGGATCATCACCCGCAAAGGTTCGGAGCGAATCATCCGCAAAGCGTTTGGCCTCGCGCGTGAGTTGGGACGCAAATCAGTTCACGTCGTCCACAAAGCGAACGTGCTGCGCCAAACCTGCGGGTTGTTTCGCGCGGTTGCGCTTGAAATTGCAAAAGAGTATTCTGATATTGCAATGAATGAAATGCTGGTGGACACCTGCGCTATGGAACTTGTCCGCGCGCCGGAGCAGTTTGAAATCATCGTCACCACGAATTTATTCGGCGACATTTTGAGCGATGAAGCCTGTATGTTCGTCGGCGGACTCGGCATTGCGTCGTCGGGCAACATCGGCGCGGATGCGGCGGTCTTCGAGCCAGTGCATGGCAGCGCGCCGCCGCTCGTCGGCACGGGAAAAGAAAATCCCATCGCGACGTTGCTCGCCGCCGCGATGATGTTGGATCACATTGGCGAAAAGAATCACGCCGCGAAGTTGCGCTCCGCGATTGAAACGTGCATTGCCAACAACGAAACCACGCCTGATTTGGGCGGCGCGTTGACGACGGATGAAGTTGCAAAAGCGGTAATTGGTAACTTGT
>JAQTWR010000244.1 GCA_028689195.1 Anaerolineales bacterium
GATAAAGTGGACGCGCGCACCGATATTTATTCGCTCGGCGTGATGCTGTATGAAATGCTCGCGGGCGAAGTTCCCTTCGACGCGGAGTCTTCCTTCGGCGTGCTGATGAAACATCTCAACGATCCGCCGCCGCCCATCGCGGGCGCTTCGATTGACATTCAAAATATCATTGACCGCGCGCTGGCAAAAGAAGCGGACTCGCGCTACACATCGGCAAAAGAATTAGCCGATGAATTCGCCGCCATACTCGACGGGAAAACAACCTCGACGCGCACTTCCCAAATCCTGGAAAAAGCGCGCGCGATTTCAGAAGATAAAAAACAACCGCGCCCGTTCAATTGGATGTTTGCGCTCGGCGGCGCGGCGGCGCTCGTTTTGGCTTTTGCGGCGTATTGGTATTTTTCTCCCGCGCCAAGCGCAAAGAATGAGAACGAAATCGCGGGGCGCGTCTCGTATCTCGACTTCAACAACGTGCTGGATAAAGCCACGATCACCATTACAGAACTGCCCGCCCCAAAAGCCGGCTCGCATTATGATGTTTGGTTTCTTGCTCAAGGCGGAGAGACTCGGCGCAACATCGGCTCTGTCAATGTAGATGAAAACGGACAGGGGCAGATGGTTTTCATCAACTCAAGTCAGGAAAACATCCTCGCCGCGTTCGACCAGATTGAAATCACCATCGAGCCGAACAACGACCCCGCGCCGGAAGAATCTTCGAGGAAGGTGGCTGCGTCTTCAGTATTTCCGCCGCTGGCGTTTACGCACATACGCCACCTTTTAGTCGCGTTCGATTCCGCGCCCGACCAGAACGCGCTTATTCAAGGTTTATGGGCTACGGCTGACAGCGCCGACACAAGCGCGTTTGAATTGCAAGAAGCGTTTGCCAACGACGATGAAAAGATTATCCGCTTGAAAACGGAAGAGATTATCAATCAAATTGCGGGCAACCAAAACCCGGATCAATATAAAGATTGGAACGGGGACGGAACGATAGACGACCCAAGCGACGGATACGGTTTGCTCCCGAATGGCGCGGGGCAAGGCTATATTCCCGCAACCATCGCTCACGCAAAATTTGCCGCAGAAGCGCCGGACGCGACGGAGAGCATCCAAACCCATAGCGCGCACGTCGTCACCTGCGTCGAAAACATGGACGGCTGGACAAAACAATTATTGGCAAAAGCCCTGCTTTTGCAAGAGACGCCCTTCGGCCCGGAAATGTACCCGCTCATTACAGAGATGTCCGCGCTTTCGTTGAAAATCCTTTCGGGCGTGGATTCAAACGGCAACAAGTTGCTCGAACCCATCATCGGCGAAGGCGGCGCGGATACGGCTTACGAACACGCCTTTTACATGGCGAATATGCAATTGATGTTGGGAGCGGGCAGAATTCCTCCGCCGGCAACACGTAAATAAATCAAACGCCCTCTTCTAAACGGAGAGGGCGTTTTTTATTTCAAAGAGATTCTTCGCTTCGCTCAGAACGACACCGCGTAAGGTGAGTTTTTAATTCGCTTCGTGAAATTCTTCGACGCGATACAGATAAACTTCCAGTTTTTCATTCCGCCATAAATTAGAAGGCGCGCCCATCTTCGCGCACAAATGATTCAAAAAATCTTCGGGGTCGGGAATCTGCTCCCAAACTTGCGGAAGAAAAGTAGCGCGGCGCCGCCCGTATTTGAGGATGACCCCGTCTTCATGCGGATTCAGCCGCGCAAGCAAATCCTCGCTCGAAGAATATTCCAGCGGAATCGGCGCGGTCAAACGCGAGACTTCGATGTGAATCCTGCTTAATTCAGATTCATCCACCGGCGGAAAGCGCGGATCTTCCAGCGCGGCTGCGACGGCATGTTCGCGCACGTCCGCCGCCAGCGGTTGATAGGCTTCGAGCGCGCCGATACATCCGCGCAATTCACGGTTGACGGTCAGCGTGACAAAACTCGCGCCGTTCTCCAGCAAACGCGGCGTAAGCGACGCGGCGATCAACGGCGGAAGTTTTTTTCCGCGCACGCCAAATTCCAACGCCTCGCGCGCGAGACGCAAAAGGATTTGTTTTTCGGTATCGGACAATTTTTCGGTCATGCAGCCCTCCCGCAACACGACATGAATATCGCGTTACTTGGACAACTTCCAATACTGACGGTCGTGATAAATCAACGGCTCGCCTTCGCCAAAGCTGCGCGCCGCGACCACTTCCGCGATGAAAAGCGTCTTCATGCCCGCGTCAAAAGTTTGGACGACGCGGCAATCGAGCCAAGCCAATCCGCCTGCGATGAGCGGCGAACCCGTGACGAGAGTCTCGGTTTGAATATCGGCGAAACGATCCGAGGTTTCGGCGCGACCCGCGAAGAGGTCTGAGATTTCAACCTGCTGCGCGGAGAGCATCGTCAACCCAAACGCGCGCGACTTGGAGACAAACTCGTGCGTGCGCGAACCCGTTTGCAGCGAAATGGAAACCGTGGCGGGGTCGAGAGAAATGGACGTGAACGAGTTCACGGTCATGCCGTGACGCTCGCCTTCATGCGCGGCGGCGACAACCGTCACGCCGGCAGACCATGCTCGCATGGTCGCGCGTAATTCTTCTGAAAAAGCGGGGGAGATTTTGTTCATGTTAATTTCATCATAATTGCGAGGGAAGGGCGCGTCAAGGACATTTTTGAGAGTGTCTAGCTTTGTGGGCTAAACACAAAGTCACGAAGACTCGAAGACGCAAAGAAACCTTTGAGGCTTGGCGTCTTTGCGCCTTCGCGTTAAAGAAAGCCCATCCTTTTAGACACTCCTACATTTTTTTATCTTAAATCCATTTCATCATCGCATGGTAAACTCCCCGTATGAACAAAAGTATTAGAAATATCCTCATCGCGCTGGCAGGATTAATTCTGCTGGCTGTTTTGATTTATCAAATCCCCTACGTCAAATCAATTGTAGATTGGCGCGTCGAAAAATATACGATTTATTTTAAGAACACAATTCATCCAATCGGTCCCGCGCCAACGGCTTTGCCCGTCACGCCGCGACCTGTCGCGCCGACCGCGACGGCAACCTCCACGCCCGTTGTCGAACTCGCGCCGTCCGTCACGCCCACGGCAACGTTCGCGCCGCTCCCCGCGCAGGCGTTCGTCAAATCGCCCGCGTTTGAAAAGCAAACTCCCAACAACTGCGGACCCGCCACGCTCTCGATGGCGCTGCACATCTACGGCTGGGAAGGAAATCAAAAAGATATTTCAGACCTCGTCAAACCCGTAGTTGGAGACCGCAACGTCAACCCCGAAGAATTGCGCTACTACGTCCGCACGCAGGCGGGCTGGCTCAACATGGAATATCGCGTGGGCGGAAATATCGAAACGCTCAAACGACTCATCGCCGCGAATTATCCCGTCATGGTAGAAAGCGTCACCGCGCTCGACCCCAACGACGCGCTTGGTCCTACCGACGATCTCTGGGCGGCGCACTACCTTTTGCTCACAGGTTACGACGATAACGCGCAGGAGTTCGCCATTCAAGATTCCTATCACGGCGCCGATTTGAAAATTTCCTACTCGAAACTTCAAGAGCAGTGGCACGCCTTCAACAACTTATACATCGTAATCTACTTCCCGCAATTTGAAGACGAGATGAAATTGCTGCTCGCTTCAAATTGGGACGCGGCTCAGAATCGTCGAAACGCGCTGGCTGATTCTCAAGCCGCGACGCTTGCCTCGCCCGAAGATTCCTTTGCGTGGTTCAATCTTGGCAGCAACCTCGTTTATTTCGACCGCTACGACGAAGCCGCGCTCGCATACGACAAAGCGCGCGAACTCCATCTGCCTTTGCGGATGTTCCGCTATCAGTTCGGTCCCTTCCTCGCGTACTTCCACTCAAACCGAAACGACGACCTGCTTGCCTTAACCGATTATGCGCGCGGCGTTACGGATATGTCCGAAGAAGCCTGGTTGTGGTATGGTTTCGGTTTATATCGCAAAGGCGATTACGACGGCGCGCGTAAAGCGTGGCTGAAGGCAGACAAGATCAACCCGAATTTTTTTGAAGACCAGGCGCAAAAAGCGCTGGATTTAATTCAATAGGAGTCTATGAACATCACCATTTTTAATACCCCCATCCTCAGTGCCCTGCTGCGCCGCGCGACCAAGATCGTTCTGTTCTTCGTCGGCTGGCGCGTGGAAGGCGTCATGCCCGACCTGCCAAAATTCGTCTGGATTGGCGCGCCGCATACATCTAACTGGGATTTTATGCTGCTGCTCGCGCTGGGATTCACCATCGGCGCGAAATTGAAATTCATGGGGAAATCGGAACTCTTCCGCCCGCCATTTGGATTCTTCTTTTATTGGTGCGGCGGCATTCCCGTAGTGCGAACCAAATCCAACGGATTGGTCGAGCAAACGGTAAAAGCGATTCAAAATTCAAAAGAGTTCATCCTCGCCATCGCGCCGCAAGGCACGCGCGATAAAACCCGCGAATGGAAAAGCGGCTTTTATCACATCGCAAAAAACGCCGGCATTCCTCTCGTATTGGGATTTGTGGACGCCAAAAGAAAAATCGTCGGCGTGGGAAAAACCTTCACACTGACAGACAACATAGACGCGGATATGACCGCCATCAAATCGTTTTACGCGGAATTGGAAGGAATCAACTACTAACGCAAGTTGCCGCCTTTACCAGTTTTTAGGCTCTTTAGGAATTGCCGTGATGATTTCTGATTTTTGGCTATCTGTGGTGGCGCGACATTAATGTCGCGCTACGGGTTGTGGCTTATCACGGCAAACCTCAAATATCCGTTTTTTAATTTTTTTTGCCACGGACACTTGCGCCTGCGCACAGCGCTGGTGTTACACGGATTTTCACTAATTCGAAAAAAAAATCCGTGCAAATCGGTGGAATCTGCGGCAAGGGTCTGAAATTTTCTTGCCCAGAAAATATGGTAGCAACTTGGGTTAACTAAATAAAAAACTGCGCAGAAGTTTCTAAACCTCCGCGCAGTTTCGTTTTAAGCGTTTCTTGACCG
>JAQTWR010000245.1 GCA_028689195.1 Anaerolineales bacterium
GACTGCGTTGATGGCGGCGTTCAATCCTTCGGGCGCGGGGAAGGGACCAAAGTCTGCGGCGGTGATTTCGATTTTCGGCGCGCCCGTGACCGGGTCAATGCCGATGTTGGCGGTGACGAGCATGTTGGCGGTGAACGAGCCGCGCGTGATTTTGCCGTACAATTGCATTTGATTGTCGCGCAGCAACACTTGCGGGTCGGTGAACGGCGGATTTTCCTGCTCTTGCATTTTGAGCGCGACCAGCGAGGTGAGTTGGCTTTCGGTGATGTTCAATGTGACCACGCCGCTTTCCGCGCCCGCTACAAGCGCTTCGGCGACTTGCGTTTGCATACTCTGCGCGTCGCTTGTCGAAACTGGAACGGTCTGCGTCGGGTAATCGGGTCCGCCGATGAAGATGCTGCAAGCCATCGTCGCGAGCGCGAGGACAAAAATAGAAAGTAGTATTTTACGTTTCATAAATAGTTAATCCGAAATGCGTAAATATAATTTGTAAATTTGAAATCGAAATATCGTGGAGCAATTATAGCATGAGCGACTCTCAACCTAATTCAATCGCCGAACCCAGCCTTGCGGCGAAAATCGAAGCGATGTTGTTCGTTTCAGCCGAGCCTGTGCCTGTGGCGCAACTTGCCGCCGCGTTGGACGTCAGCGCGACCATCGTCGAGCGCGGATTGAAAGAACTGGACGAATCTCTCGCGGCGCGCGGATTGCGCCTTCAGCGCAACGCGGGGCGCGTTCAGTTGACCACTGCGCCCGAGTTGGCTCAACTCGTCGAGCGTTTTCTCGGTCTTGAAGCGACCACGCACCTCAGCCGCGCCGCGCTGGAAACTCTGGCAATTATCGCCTACCAGCAGCCGTGTACCCGTCCGCAAGTGGACGCCGTTCGCGGCGTGAACAGCGACGGCATGATGAAGAGTCTGTTGAGCAAGGGGTTGGTTCAAGAAGCGGGGCGCACAGACGGGCCGGGTCGTCCGATTTTGTATTCCACCACGCCCGAATTTTTGCAGCACTTTGGGCTGGGTTCGATCATCGAATTGCCTCCGCTTGCCGTCGCAGAATCTGACGAAGCGCATAATGTGTTGTTGAAAGGCTAGATTTTGTATCGCGCATTTATGTCGCGCAATATTAATCAGGAGAATCCAATGAAAATTGATTATCAAGAACCAAGCAAAGATTTGTTAAAACGAATTGACCTGCACGAGAAATATGGCTCTGCCAATATCGACGTGTGGACGAACGACCTGCTGAAACCGCAGGCGGGCATGAATATTTTGGACGTGGGCTGCGGCGCGGGCAAGTTGTGCTTCCTGTTCAACGATTACGTCAAAGGCGGCGCAAAAATCACGGGCGGCGATTTTTCGGAAGAGTTGCTGGAGAAAGCCCGCGAGAAAAACAAAGCCATCGGCGCGGACGTTGACTTTCAGTTTTTAGATTTCAACCAGCCGTTCAATTTTGCCGGGAACACCTTCGACCTTTGCACCTCCGCCTTTGCGATTTATTATGCATCCGACCTCGATTTCACCTTTGGCGAGGCGCATCGCGTATTGAAAAGCGGCGGGCGGCTTTTTGTTTCGGGTCCTTTGCCCGAAAACAAGCAAATGTTCTACGACATCATCAAAGAAGCGACCAACCAGCCCATTCCGCCTATGCCGGGTTCTTCGCGCTTCAAGGGAGATATTTTCAATACAATTAGCAAAATTTTCGCAAAGACCGAGTTGCATAAATTCGAGAATCATTTGACCTTCCCCGAAGTCGCGCCTTTTGTGGATTATGTCCGCGCTTCTTTGGGCGAAGATCGCAAATTGTGGACGTCCATGTTCAGCGGCGCGGACGAGTACGAAGCGCTAATCGGCAAGATCGAATCCGTGGCTAAAAAGTGGTTCGACCGCGACGGCAAATTGGTGATGACCAAAGTCGTCGGCGGAATTTTGGCGACAAAGTAAAACGCGGATGAACTTTTTCGGCAAACGAATTCTCTTTCTCGGCGCGCACCCCGACGACATCGAATTGGGGTGCGGCGCCTTGCTGCATCGCATCGTCAAAGAGACGGACGTGTTATGCGTCACGCTTTCGGATAACCAGAAAAATCCCGATTTGCAGAACGTCAAAGGCGAGCATATCCGCTCGATGAAAATTCTGGGCGTGCCAAAAGAGAAAATTGTTTTTGGTCCTTTTGTTACGCGCGTATTCCCCGATGCGCGGCAGGAGATTCTGGAATATTTCCTCAAACTCCGCAAAGATTTCCAACCCGATTTGATCTTCACACATTCCAAGCAGGACGTACATCAAGACCACAACACAATGACCGACGAAGCCCTGCGCGCATTTCGCGGTATAACGGTCTTGGGCTTTGACGTGGTGCGCTCCTCGTACGGTTTCTTTCCCAATTTTCTAGCGGAAGTTTCCGAGGAAGACGTGAATAAAAAAATCGAAGCGCTTTCGGAGTACGAAACCTACCGCGATAAATATTATTTCAACAGCGAATTGACGCGCTCCATCATGGTGCGGCACGGCGCGCTGGCGGAATGTCCCTTTGCGGAAGGGTTTGATATTTTGCGAATCGTGGGGAAGTTTGAAAAATAATCGGGCTATTTTTTGCTTACGCCAATATATCCGCCCAATTCAATTCTTCAAACGCCTTGTGCAGCCGATGCCCGTCATTGACGACGCGATAGGTTAGATCGGCGAATAACTTTTGCGCCACCTCGCGGACGGGTTCGAGCGGAACAATATCGTCTTCTGTTCCATGCACTATTACCGTCGGCACGGAAACGGTTTGCAAATTCAAATATTCGTCAAATGGATCGCGCAGCAATGCGGGCGCAAGCAGAATCAACTTGCGTACTTGATTCGGATGTTCGCAAGTAAATACCGTCCCCATTAATCCGCCAAACGACGAGCCGATGATCGTCCAGTTTTTCTTGCGACCCAAAATCGGCTTGAGTTGTTTCATGCGCTCTTCAAATGATCCGGTGAAATCGGGCGTAACCATGCCGGGGAAAATCTCTGCAAACTGGCGCGCCTTTCCGCTTTGGCTGGTGGATTCAAGTCCGTGCAGGTAAATAATTCTCGAATTATCCATTTTTTTCTTTTTCTTTACGGGGAGAACAGAATCTGGCTCGTTATTTTCCTTGGGCGTTTCTTCCACAATAAAATCATCGAGTTCTTCTTCAACGGGTTTTGGCGTTGGCGGTTGCTGCGGACGTAAATACTCGCGCAGTTCTTTTTCGAGCGGCGGCGGAAAGGCTGACGACATACGCCGCAGCGCGATGGCGGTCATTGGATTTTCCGTGTTTTGTAAAATGTGTTTGAGCAGAAAGATGGTTTCATTTGCGGCGGCGCGATATAAAGCCACGATCAACTCGGCGAGGTCGTTCTGCAAAGCGGACGGCGCTTCCTCGATGATCGGTTCGACCATATCAAAGATGGGCGGCAGGTTTTCATAGCCCGCGTCCGCGATCATAGGCAGCAGCGCTTGAAGTCCGTTCGACCACGAGCGCGGACGCGCAGGATGTAGGTATTCGCGGACGAGATTCAAAAACTGCGCGGGGGATTCTTTGCGCAGCCGAGTCAGACTGGTGGAAAGCAAAGCCGCGCGCACATCGGGGTCGCGGACCTGTCCCGTCCATAGAGTCAAACGCGGGAGCAGATGTTCTTCGCGCGGCGGAATTCGTCCCAGCAAATTGGCGGCGAGCAGACAGGTTTCGAGCGCGCCTTCGCCCCAGAGGGTGTCGGCAAGATTGAGCGCGGCTTCGGGATTTGCCTCAGCGGCGGCGCGCAGTTCGTTTTCGATTTGAGTTAAGACTGCGGGGGGCGTGCGATAGGTTTTGAGATTTGACCCAGGCGCGACGTTCTCTTTGGTTCGCAGCGTGTAATTGACATAGAAGTCCAGCATCTCGCGCAGGTGTTTCATAAATTCTTCGGGCAGGAAGAAAAAATCCGCGAGACGGTTGGCTTGTTTGCGAAGTCGGGCTAGGTCAATGGCGGGCATAATTGTTTACGTCATTGCGAGAGCGGTGTTCTTCCGCTCGAAGCAATCTCTTATTGGCAGGGAGATTGCTTCGTCGCCGCTACGCGGCTCCTCGCAATGACGACTAAATTAATACGCTTTCGCAAAATACACTTTGCGTTTGGAAGGCTTGCCGCACACAATGCAAGCGCCTTCCTCGTTGGGCTGTTCAAAAGGAATGTTGCGCGTGGTGGCTTTGGTGTCTTCCTTGACCTTTGTTTCGCACTCGCGCGATTCGCACCAGTAGGCGAACGCCCAGCTATCGGCGACGATTTTTTTCAAGTCGTCGTAGTCTTTGGGGGCGTGAATATTTGAGTCGCGGAAGTCTGTTGCGCGTTGGAGCAGCGCGGATTGAATCTCGACGAGCAGGGCGCTGACCGCGTCTGCGAGTCCGTCCTGCGCGACGAAGGATTTTCCTTCGCGTCCGGGTTTATCGCGGCGGGCAAGTGCGACGGAATTTTTCTCCACGTCTTTGGGACCGATCTCGATGCGGACGGGCACGCCGCGCATTTCCCAATCGTTGAACTTGAATCCGCTGCTGACGTTGTCGCGGTCGTCCATTTTGACGCGAATTCCTGCGGCTTTGAGTTCCGCAAAAACGCGATTCGCAACTTCCATCACTTTCACTTTTTCATCGTCCTTTTTATAAATAGGAACGATGACCGCTTGAATAGGCGCGAGACGGGGAGGCAGAATGAGACCCTGATCGTCGCCATGCGTCATAATGATTGCGCCGATGATCCGCGTAGAGAGTCCCCACGAGGTGGTTTCGACGAATTGCAGCGTGTTGCTCTGATCCACGAATTGAATCTCAAACGCCTTGGCGAAGTTTTGCCCAAAGTAATGCGAAGTGCCAGATTGCAGCGCCTTCTTGTCTTGCATCATGCCTTCGATGGAAGTGGTGATATGCGCGCCCGCGAATCTTTCGGTCTCGCTTTTTGTGCCTTT
>JAQTWR010000246.1 GCA_028689195.1 Anaerolineales bacterium
TTGAGTAAAATCTCACAGCGCGAAAAGAAACGCCGTTCAAAGCGAAAGGAACAAAAGATTCAGCCGCGAATTACGCGGATTATCACGGATGGATTTAAAAATTCGCGCAAATTAGTGAAATCCGTGGCAAAAACGGTTTAAAATTCTTTAGCAGCGTAGCGCCACACGCAAGTGCAGGTGGGCATCTCTACGACTAAAATTGAGACCCTTCGCTATCGCTCAGGGTGACAGTTTGTAAGGTAACTTATGTTAACCTGAATAATCAATTTGGATTTTCGAGATTATACCTTTCAAAGAAATAAAAACTTCCCTGAAATAAAAACAGCAGGGGCGCGTCGCGGCGCGCCCCTGCTGTTTCTTACGCAGTCTCTAAATATTTATGAATTTCATAATCCGTTACGCGCAAGCGGAACTGATCCCACTCTTCCCATTTGGCGCGCATGTAGCCTTCAAAGATGGTCTCGCCCAGCGCAGATTTCACCACAGAGTCGCCTTCCAACGCGGTCAGCGCTTCGGCGAGCGAGCCGGGCAATTCGCCTATGCCCATGCTCGTGCGTTCCGCGCGATTCAATTCATAGAGGTTGACGTTGTTCAACGCAGCGGGCGGAGTCTTCTTATTATCAATACCGTCTACTGCGGCGGCAAGCATTGCCGTGAACGCCAGATACGGATTGCAGGATGGATCGGGGAAGCGCAGCTCGGCGCGCATGGATTTATCGCGTCCTTCGGTGTAGCGCGGAATGCGAATCAACGCGGAACGATTGCTCTGCGCCCAGCCGATGTACGCGGGGGCTTCATATCCCGGAACGAGACGCTTGTAGGAGTTCACAGTGGGGGATACCACGCCCGCCAAAGCGCGCGCATGTTCCAACTGACCCGCGATGAGCGAATACGCGGTTGTTGAAAGTTTGAACTCGTCTTTTGCGTCGAAGAATAAGTTATTGCCTTCTTTATCGAACAAAGACTGGTGGCAGTGCATTCCCGAACCGTTGATGCCAAATACGGGCTTGGGCATGAACGAAGCGGTCAATCCGTGCTGCGCGGCAATTGCCTTTACGGTGTACTTCAAGGTCAGGACGTTATCTGCGGCGCGCAAAGCGTTTGCATAGCGGAAGTCAATTTCGTGCTGACCGAGCGCGACTTCGTGGTGTCCCACTTCCACTTCGATGCCCATGCTCATCAGGGCTTCCATCAATTCGGTGCGGACGCGCACGGCTTCGTCGTCCGCGCTGAAATCGAAATAGCCGCCCACGTCATGCGGCACGGGATGTACGCCATTGCCGTTGGATTCTTTGAACAGGAAGAATTCGGGTTCGGGTCCGATGTTGTACGTCCAACCGCGTTCGCCGAGTTTTTCCAGCGCGCGCTTTAGCGTCCCGCGCGGGTCGCCGTCAAAGGGACTGCCGTCGGGCATATAAATATCGCAGAAAATTCTTGCGCGGCGGCGGTCGGCGGGCGACCAGGGCAGCACCGCGTAAGTATCCACGTCGAGAATCAGGCGCATATCGCTTTCCTGAATGCGGGCGAATCCTTCTACTGAAGAACCGTCAAACCATACGCCGTCATCCAGCGCGCCTTGAAGATTGTGTAAAGGCATATCCACGCTTTTCACCGCGCCGACCATATCGGTGAATTGCAGCGAAACAAACCTTACGTTATCTTCTTTAATTCTTTTTAGTAAATCTTTTGCGTTCATTTTTTTCTCCTTTGTCTGAATTTGCGATTGCCGGTTGACAACCGATAACTAACGATTATTCGTTCAAAACCAATTCGGCTTTTTCATTCTTCTTCTTCGGTTTGCCTCTGGTATTGATAAAGATTACCGAACCGATAATGATTGCCGCCGCGAGCCAAACGTGCGTTCCCAGCGGTTCATTGCCCAACCAACTTCCAAGCAGCACCGCTACAATCGGATTGACGTAAGCATACGTCGCCACGAGCGAGATCGGCGCGTTTTGCAGCAGCCATGTGTACGAGCCAAATCCGATAATAGAACCGACCGTAATTAGATATAACAATCCGTAGATGGAATGCAGCGATACCTGCGCGGGATCCCATCCTTTCAACTCGCCTGTGAGCAGCGAGACAATGAACAAGCCGATACTTCCCATGAGCATTTCCGCGCCCGTCGTCATCAGCGACGACTTCGGCAGGTCTGCGGTTCGGCTGTAGATCGAGCCAATTGTCCACAACAAACATGCGCCCAACAACGCCGTAATGCCAGATGGATTTAAGCGCGTGGCGCTTCCCGAAATTTCGGAAGGACCCACCAAAATAAAGATGCCCGCAAAACCAATCAACAACCCGACGAGCGTTTTCCATGTTGGTTTGATGCCGTTCGGGCGCAGGGCTTCCGCCACGACTAAAAACATGGGCATGGACGAAATAATCAGCGCGGCGATCCCCGAAGGGATAAATTGTTCAGCCCATGCCACCAGTCCGTTACCGCCAAGCAAAAGCATAAAACCGATGAAGGCGGTGGACGCCCATTGTTTGCGCGTCGGCAGTTCATATCCCGCCGCGCGCTGCCATGCGACAAGAATAACGCCCGAGACGAGGAAGCGCACGCCCGCATGAAAGAACGGCGGGATGGTTTCGATGGCGATTTTGATTCCCAAATACGTCGAACCCCAGACGAGATATAAAGCAATTAACGCGATCCATATTTTTGATTTCATTTTTTCCTTTTGTAAAACAGGTTTAAGCCTGCTCTATAAATAACATGGCTTTCTTCCTAGCCGAGCCATACCGATAATTTCCAAACTCGCCGATTTTGCGTATCACGCGATGACATGGAATCAAGTACGCGATGGGGTTATGTCCAACCGCTGTGCCGACGGCGCGTAACGCGTTTGGGTTTCCAATCTGCGCGGCGATGCGTTCGTACGTTGTGACTTCGCCGCTTGGAATATTGACCAGCGCTTCCCATACTTTGATTTGGAAGTTCGTGCCGCGCAGATGAATCTTAAGCGGATGATTCTGCCCGCGCAAGTTGAATCCTGCGTCGAATATCTGCGCCGCGAGCGGAGCGGTCGCGTGGCGGTCTTCGATCATGCGCGCTTGAGACCAATCTGCCGCGAGGTTATCAATCGCGTCGCCTTCGCTGGTTTGCACGAAACTTAAGTGACAAATTCCGCGCTCGGTGACGCCGATCAAACATTTGCCGAAGGGCGTGAAATGCAGCCCGTAGCGGATGGTCATCCCTGCGCCGCGCGATTTGTATTCTCCGGGCGTGACCGCTTCGGTGGTGATGAAGAGGTCGTGCAGCCGCCCGAGACTCGAAAGCCCGATTTGGTGCGTCACATCCAGCAGGTTTTCCGACTCGTCCAGCAATTTCTTCGCGCGTTCTTTCGTCAAGAATTGCATGAAACGCTTGGGGCTGACGCCCGCCCATTGCGTGAAGACGCGTTGGAAATGATATTCGCTCAACCCAACTGCGGATGCAATCTCATCGAGTTCAGGCTGGCGCCGCGCGTTCATTTCGATGAATTGGATTGCGGTCTCGATCAATTTATAATGTTGTGAAAGTTCAATATTCTTTTCCATATCAATCTCCTTTTTGACTAGGGAGATTGTATTTGGCGCTGCCGATGAAGACGACCCGTTTCTTGCTCATTTTTTTCCTTAAGTCCCCTCTCTGTTTAGGAGGGGGGCGTGGGTTAAAAAATAAACAGATATGCGCGGGCATATCTGTTAAATACAGGTGGTATTAAAAAGAAACGCCCTTCCAAAAGCATACAGGCATTTTGCCTGTAATCACCGCGTCCGCTTTGTCCCAAACATTGCTGTCTGGTTTTCAGTGGCGAGCATTCGCTCGTTCGCTTTCTTTGGAAGGGAGAAGGAAGTTAGTGATTAACTTCAAAGGCATCCGCTGATCTATCCGATTTTCCCTCGCCCTGATCCTCTCCAAAGGAGAGGGAGAGTTTGGTTAGCGTCCCGTTCGCACGGGAGAACCTTCACCTCGTGATCTTGCTGCGCAAGACCCAGCCGCTATATCTCCGTATTCGATTGTGCGTCCCCTATAATGCGCCGCATTGTACTCGCGCGGTTTGGATTTTGTCAAGTTAAACGAAGACCCCGCTTATGCCGTGTACTGCAAGGTTTTGAACCTGCTTTCGCAGGTGGTCTCGTATTGGGAAACGCCGCCTTGGCTCAGGCCTATCGCGTTATTTCTTCAAAATAAGAGACCTTTTAGAACGTGTTGGCTCAAAACGGAAGAGCAATATCACGAACACAGCAGGGCTGTATTTCTTATACCATATTCAAGCCCGCAAGGATAGATAAAAATTAAGGCGCAAACGGCTATCGCTGTGAGCGGAAAATTCAAAAAGCGCGCCAAAGGGATTGTTGTTTGACTCGCAAAAAAAGACCCGATCAAATAAATCGGGTCTTTTTTTGATTTGTTGTTACGGTTTGGGCGTTGCTGTCGGCGCAGGGAGCGGTTTGCCCGCGTTCACAAAATAGCCTTTAGACATGATCGTCGCGTGACCGGGTACATCCGCTTTGGCTTGGGAAAGGAATTGATACAGCAGGGATTTATCCCATTTGCCCCCGCCGAGAACATCGGTTCCTTTGGCGGTTGCGTCTGCGCGGCGCGAGCCAGATTGGATGCCGGCGTAACTGCTCAAATCTAATTGCGCGAGCGAGATGGTCACATCTGCAGAGTGGCATGAAACGCAGGAGAGCGAGCCGGGATACCAGAAGTTTGGTTCTTTGAAGAGCGGATCAACTTCGGCAAAAGTCGCCTCGCAGTGTTGCCCGTCCGCGTCTGTAAATTGGAAGGCGTTCGTTTCGGGGGCGTTGGCAGATACCCACGCGCCGATCAAGTCTGCGGCGGCGACGCGGCACTTATCAGAAGAAGTTGCCGCGGGCTGGCTTCCCGATTTCATTGCGGGCATAGTCGCGGGTATGAGCGTGGGGATGGGGGTTCGTTCAATGGGCGCGGCTGCCTGATTGCACGTTAACGTAAGTCCGCA
>JAQTWR010000247.1 GCA_028689195.1 Anaerolineales bacterium
TCCGATCTGACGCTTTGCGAAGACGCGGAGAGATTATTGACGATCAACAATGTTTTATCTCGATATTGACGAATATAAACGGCAGCCGACGGAGCGCCCGTTTCGATCCATTCCATGCTCCCATTGCCAAACGCGGGGTATTGTTTGCGCGCCGCAATCATCCGCCGAATCACATGGAACAACGAATCAGGGTCGCTCATTTGCGCGGCGACATTTACATGGCGGTAATCCCGCGCGCCTTTGACCAATTCCAAATACGGCTCGCCTGTTGTAAAACCGCCGTGAAGAGAATCGTCCCACTGCATGGGGGTACGCACGCCGTTGCGGTCGGGCAGGTCAATGTTATCGCCCATGCCAATTTCATCGCCATAATAAATGATGGGCGAGCCGGGCAGCGTAAACAGCAGGGAATTGGCAAGCTCGATTTTGCGGCGGTCGTTATCGAGCAGCGGCGCGAGGCGGCGGCGAATACCAAGATTGAGTCTCATGCGCGGTTCGGGCGCGTATTCCTTCCACATCCACTGACGTTCTTCTTCGGTGACCATTTCGAGAGTCAACTCGTCGTGGTTGCGAAGGAAGGTACACCATTGGCAATTTTCGGGGATGGGCGGCGTGCGGCGCAGAATATTCGCCACGTCTGCGATACTTCCCTTTTTGAGCGCCATGTAAATGCGCGGCATGATGGGGAAATGAAACCCCATGTGAAACTCGTCGCCGTCGCCGAAATAGGGGCGCACGTCTTCGGGCCATTGATTCGCTTCGCAGAGCAAAATCCGCCCGGGGTAATTCTCGTCTATAAACGCACGGAGTTTTTTAAGGTAGGCGTGCGTTTCGGGCAGGTTTTCGCAGTTCGTCCCTTCGCGCTCGAAGAGATACGGGACAGCGTCCGCGCGAAAACCGTCAACGCCCAAATCGAGCCAGAAGCACGCAACCTTGAACATTTCTTCCTGCACTTTGGGATTGTCAAAATTCAAATCGGGCTGGCAGGCGTAAAAACGATGCCAGTAATATTGTCCCGTCTTTTCGTCGAAGGTCCAATTGGACGGCTCGGTATCCAAAAAGATAATGCGCGTGTCGGTATATTTCTGGTCGGTGTCGCTCCAGACATAATAATCGCGGTACGGAGAATTGCGGTCGGAGCGCGAGGCTTTGAACCACGGATGTTCGTCGGAGGTGTGATTCAAAACCAAATCCATGACGACGCGAATCCCGCGCGCGTGCGCGGATTGAATCAGCGTTTTGAGGTCTTCCACTGCGCCGAAAGTTTCGGCAATATTGGAATAATCCGCGATGTCGTAGCCGTCGTCTTTTAGCGGCGAAGGATAGATCGGCATGATCCAGACGCAATCCACGCCGAGCGTTTGCAGGTAGTCGAGTTTTTCCGTCAGTCCGCGCAGGTCGCCGAACCCGTCGCCGTTGCTATCTTTGAAGGCGCGCACCGAAATTTCATAGAAGACTGCGTTTTTGTACCACATGATTGCTCCATCAATAAATGCGTCGCGCCTTACTTTATAGAAAGAAGCCGGAGGACGGCGCGACGCATAGCGTTATTAAATAACGTCAATAATGGATAACGGGATTATGTCATGCTGAGGGGCGTTTTTTGCCCCGAAGCATCTCGGAACGGCTCATTTGAGACCCTTCGGTCACTGAAAAACGCTCCCTCAGGGTGACATGCTGATGTTTTTGGCTTATCCATTATTCACGTTAAATATTTAATCCGTTATTTGCGATGACGTTACGATACCAATACGCGCTTTGCTTGGGCGTGCGTTCGAGCGAATCAAAATCCACGCGGACGATGCCGAAGCGTTTGCTAAATCCGCGCTCCCACTCAAAGTTATCGAAGACGCTCCATAGAAAATAACCTTTAACGTTTGCTCCGTCTTGAATGGCTTCGTGCAGCACCTGCAAATGCGCCTGCACAAAACGGATACGATCCCAATCGCGGACGAATCCGTTTGCATCGGGTTCGTCGGGCATGGCGCAGCCGTTTTCGTTCAAATACAGCGCGGGGTTGCCGTAATTTTCTTTGACGTACATGACTTCGTTTTTCAATCCCAGCGGATGAATTCCCCAGTTCATTTCTGTGCGCCCCCAGCCAGACGCGGAATAGGGCGTGATGCGCGCTTTGTTCAATCCGCCAAAAAGGTCGTAGGAGACGATATCCGAGTTGTAGTGATTCAACCCAAGAAAATCAATGGGCTGATGAATGAGGTCGAGGTCGCCCGCCTGAATTTTGGGCTGGTGCGCGCCGATGTACTCAAAGAGCGCCTGCGGATAGATTCCCTTGAAGACAGGATCAAGAAACGACGCGTGGGTTTCATCGTGGACGCGCTGCGTCGCGGCGAGGTCTTCTTCCGAATTCGAGGCGGGGATGAATCCATTGAGGTTGAGAACCAATCCGATATTTCCCTTATATCCGCCCTGACGAAATATTTGCACAGCCTTTCCATGCGAAAGCAAAAGGTGATGCGCGGCTTGATACGCCTGCGAATAATCGCAAATGCCGGGCGCGTGAACGCCAAGCGCGTGACCTAAAAACGCGGAAACCCACGGCTCGTTGTGCGTGCTCCAAATCGAGACGCGATCCGCGAGCAGGTCGAATACGATGCGGGCATAGTCGGCAAAATGGTCGGCGGTTTCGCGGTTATTCCATCCGCCAACATCTTGAAGGGTTTGCGGCAAATCCCAATGAAAGAGATTGATTTTCGGCTGGACGCCCGCGTTCAAGAGTTCGTCCACAAGGCGCGAGTAGAAGTCGAGTCCCTTTTGATTGACCGCGCCTTTTCCTTCCGGCAGGATGCGCGTCCACGCGGGGCTGAATCCATACGCGGGAATGCCAAGACTCTTGATGAGCGCGACGTCTTCCTTGTAACGATGATAATGGTCGCAGGCGACGTCGCCATTGTCGTTGTTGAGGATGTGCCCCTGCCAGCGCGTGAAGCGATCCCAAATGCTTTCGCCTTTGCCGTCTTCACGATACGCGCCTTCAATTTGATATGCGGAGGCTGCCACACCCCATAAAAATTTTTCAGGAAATTGATAATTCACGATACGTCCTTTACATGAACCGCCAAGAAAATCTTCTTGGCGGTTGCGTTTCGTCGATGCGTATGAAAAATCTCGTTCTATCCTTTGACCGAACCCGCCAGCAGACCGCGAACAAAGAAGCGCTGCAAACCGAAGAAGACGGCAAGCGGCAGAAGCATGGTGATGAACGCGCCTGCGGTCAGCAAATGCCAATCCTGTCCGCGCGAGCCAACGATTTCCGCCAGTCTTTGCGTCAACAGTTGATTGGTGGGCGATGCGCCGATGAAGATCAGCGCCACGAGATAATCGTTCCACACCCACAAAAATTGGAAGATGGCGAATGATGCGAGCGCAGGCACCGAAAGCGGCAGCACGAGTCGCGTAAAAATGGTGAAGTGAGAAGCGCCGTCTACAAACGCGGCTTCCATGATGTCGCGCGGAAGTTCGCTCATATAGTTGAAAAGCAGATACGTCGCAAGCGGCAGACCAAAACCCGTGTGCGCGAGCCAAACCGCGAGGAAAGTTCCGTTCAAGTTGACGCTGACGTAATCGCGCAGAATCGGAACGAGCGCGATTTGAAGCGGCACAACCAGCAAGGCGACCACGAGCGCGAACATCATCTTGCGCGCGGGGAATTTCATCCACGCGAAACCATACGCGGCAAAGGCTGCCAGCGAGATGGGAATCACGGTGGCGGGAATCGCAACCGCGAGGCTGTTGAGAAAGGCGCGATTCATATTATCGCCGCGTTCGGTGACGGTCGTTCCGTCGGCGAGCTTTGCGGTGTAGTCTTTACTGGCGAGGACTTGTTTATAGTTTTCGAGCGTGAAGGCTGTATTTGCAGTCCACTTATATTCCTGCACTTCGAGATAACCCACGCGGCGGTTGCCGATCCATTTCAACCTGCGCCCGTTTTCTTCGATGCCTTTGCTGAAATCTTCAAAACTCGCGGTCACGCCTGATAAGGTCATCGGTTGGTTGCGGTCAACTTCGGGGGCGGGTTTGATCTGTTCAATGGAAACCCAATCTTTGTGAGGAAAGACCGTCCACCAGCCTGTGCGGTTAATATCCAAACGGTCGCGGAAGGAGGATACGAGCAAGCCAAAAGTTGGAATTGTCCACAAGAGACAGATGACAGCCAGCGCGCCGTTCACGAGGAAACTATTAAGTAGTTTTTTATTCGATTTCATTAGAACACCTCGCGCTGCGCAAATTGACGCAGGTTGTACGCCATGACGGGAGTTACCGCAATCAAAAGAACAATGGCGATGGCAGAGCCGACGCCGTTGTTGTTGTAGGTGAAATATTGGCGGTAGAACTCGGTTGCGATAACGCTCGTCCCATATTGACCGCCGGTCATGACAATGACCACGTCGAATATTTTCAGGGTGAAAATCACAACCGTTGTAGAGACCGTGATGATCGTGCCGAGAATTTGCGGGATCATAATGCGGAAGAAAAGTTGAATTTCGGTTGCGCCGTCCACGCGCGCGGCTTCCATAATTTCGGCGGGAATTCCTTTGACGGCGGCGGAGAACAGCACCATGGCATATCCCGTTTGCAGCCAGATGACGACGACGATCAGGAAGAAATTATTCCACGGCTGGAAGAAAGCCGTCCACGCTTGGGGGGGATTTCCGCCCGCGACGACGAGGGAATTGAGCAAGCCGATCTGCGGCGCGTCCATGGGTTTGACCGCGTAGACGAAATTCCAGATGACTCCCGCGCCGACGAAAGAAATCGCCATGGGCATAAAGATCAGCGCCTTTGCGAAATTCTCGAAGCGGCTTCTATCGGCAAGCACCGCGATTAGTAATCCCGAAGAAACAGTGAAGGTCGTGCCGAAAATCATCCACAACAAGTTGTTGGGAAAGACGATTAACATACTGGGATTGGTGAAAACATATTTGAAGATTTCAAACCAGACCAAGT
>JAQTWR010000248.1 GCA_028689195.1 Anaerolineales bacterium
GCTGCATGGTCAACGGTGCGGGGCTGGCCATGGCCACGCTGGACACCGTGAAGCTCGCCGGCGGCAACGCGGCCAACTTCCTCGACGTGGGCGGCGGCGCCAACGTCGACCAGATCACCCGCGCCTTCCAGATAATCCTGAAAGACCCCAAGGTGAAGGCCGTCATGGTCAACATCTTCGGCGGCATCATGAAATGCGACAATATCGCCTCGGGCATAGTGGAGGCCTCCAAGCGCGTCCACATCAAGGTCCCGCTGGTGGTGCGCCTGGAAGGCACCAATGTGAAGGAAGGCAAGGAAATACTCGCCAGGTCCGGCCTGAAGATAGAACAGGCCGATTCTCTCTGGGAGGCCGCGCGCAAAGCCGTCGCGGCCGCCGAATAGGACGGCATCATGGCCATACTTCTCGATAAGAACACCAGGCTCGCCGTGCACGGTCTGACCGGCGCGCAGGGCTCGTTCCACGCCGGTCAGTGCATGGAATACGGCTCCAAAGTGGTCGCCGGCGTCACGCCCGGCAAGGGCGGCGAATGGGTGCTGGGCGGCAAGGTGCCGGTGTTTGACTCGGTCAAGATGGCGGTCGACGCCACCGGCGCAAACACGAGCGTGATCTTCGTCCCGGCTCGTTTTGCGGCGGACGCGATCTACGAGGCCGCAGACTCAGGGATGGATCTGGTGGTATGCATCACGGAGGGCATTCCGGTGCAGGACATGATGCGTGTCCGTGAATACCTTGATCAGCGGCAGGTGCGGCTGGTGGGCCCTAACTGCCCCGGTCTGCTGACGCCGGGCGAGTGCAAAGTGGGCATCATCCCCGGCAACATCGCCATCCCCGGCAACGTCGGCGTGGTTTCGCGCTCTGGCACATTGACCTATGAAGTGCTGTACGCGATGAAGAACCTCGGCATGGGCGCAAGCACCTGCGTCGGCATCGGCGGCGACCCCGTCAACGGGACGAACTTCACCGACGTGCTTGAGATGTTCCAAGCCGACCCGAAGACTGAAAAGGTCATTATGATCGGCGAAATCGGCGGCAACGAAGAAGAAAAAGCCGCGGCATACATCAAAGCCAAAATGACCAAACCCGTCGCATCGTTCATTGCGGGGCAGACGGCTCCTCCCGGAAAACGCATGGGGCACGCAGGCGCCATCATCGAAAGCGGCGCAGGCACAGCCGCCGATAAGATCAAAGCGCTCGAAGCCGCCGGAGTTAAAGTCGCCAAGCACCCGGAAGAAATTCCTACGCTATTTTAAGTAACACAGGATTAATCCTGTTCTACAAAACAATAGAGCCGCCCTTTTCGGGCGGCTCTATTGTTATAATCGCGGATGATTATTTCTTATGACCGTCAATATAAGCGACGGCTTCGCCGACAGTGGTAATCTTCTGCGCGTCTTCGTCGGAAATCTCGGCACCGAATTTATCTTCAAACGCCATAATCAATTCGACGAGATCGAGTGAATCGGCTTCGAGGTCTTCGCGGAAACGGGCTTCGGGCGTAATCTTCGCCTCATCCGCGCCGAGTAAATCCTTAACAATTCCTGTAAGTTCTGTATATGTGTCAGACATAAAAAATCTCCTTTGTTGTATTAGCTAACTATTGTAATCAACTTGCAAACGCTGTCAAGCCAGAGTTACAAATTCAGGAACACTACCCTATGTCAAAAGTTGCGCCCATCCATCAGAGAAAAGCGGATCACATTAAAATAAATTTAGAGCGGGACGTCCGCTCTGCATTGACGAGCGGATTGGAAAATTATAGATTCGTCCACGAAGCGCTGCCCGAACTCGATTTGGCGCGGGTGGATACGACCCTCAAACTGTTCGGCAAACCCTTATTATCCCCCATCCTCATCAGTTCCATGACGGGCGGGACAAACTCCGCGCGAGAGATTAACTTGAGGCTGGCAGAAGCCGCGCAGGAGTGTGGAATCGCAATGGGGGTTGGGAGTCAACGCGCCGCGCTGGAACATCCCGAACAGGCAAAAACTTTTCAAGTGAGAAAAGTCGCGCCTGATATTTTGTTATTTGCAAATCTTGGCGCAGTCCAATTCAATCACGGATATGGGGTTGACGAATGCCGCCGCGCCGTAGATATGATCGAAGCCGACGCGCTGATTTTGCATCTCAACCCGCTGCAAGAAGCCGTGCAGGACGCGGGCGATACGAACTTTGAAGGTCTCGCAAAAAAAATCGAAGCGGTTTGCAAAAAGATGAAAACGCCCGTCATCGCAAAAGAAGTCGGCTGGGGAATTTCGGAACGCAGCGCAAAACTGCTGGCAGATTGCGGCGTCGCGGCTATTGATGTGGCGGGCGCGGGCGGCACGAGCTGGTCGCAAGTGGAGATGCACCGCGCGCCCGATGAGTTTACGCGGCAACTTGCAGCCACTTTCGCGGGCTGGGGAATTCCGACCGCCGAATCCATTTTGAACGTGAAGAAAGCCGCGCCGAAGATGTCCATCTTTGCCAGCGGCGGAATCAAAGACGGATTGGACATCGCAAAATCCATTGCGCTTGGCGCAACGCTCGGCGGCATGGCAGGCGGATTTTTGAAAGCGGCGGCAACCTCGACAGACGCGGCGCTCGAGTTGATGAAATTAACGAAGCGACAAATCGAGGTCACCATGTTTGCGGCGGGCGCGGGGGCGTTGGAAAGTTTAAAAGATGGAAGGCTGGAACGTTTGAAGGTTTGATTCCATCCTTTGTCTTTTCTGCTAAAATCGGCGGGCGATGAAAAGAACTTCAGACGTAAAATATCTCGGCTACGGACTGGTTGGCGGATTTGCTATTGCGGCGCTCGCGCTTGGCGGAGCGTTCATTACCTTATCCAATGAAAGCGCCAGAGCGTTGATAGCGCCAGCCACCTTCACGGCTGCGCCAACATTCACTGCGACGGCTACCTTCACGCCCACAGTAACATCCGCGCCGACGGCGACATTCACATCCACGCCAACGCTGATCCCGTTCAGCCCCACGCCACCCAATACTCCCACCGCCACAGCCACGCTGAACGCGGGAGAGCAAAAAGTCTTAAGCGGCGAGCTGCGCATTGCGGGAAACCTGACCCAAGAACAGCAAATCAATTTGTATAACGTCTCGCTCACTTTTGTCGCGTTAACCTCGCAGGACGGCGAAAAGATGGGAGAGCAATTTGCAGGGGTGGGCTACGGCTCGCCAACGTTGATTTGCGGTCCCTTATCCGTCGCTATTTTGCAATCTGCGGGAATTTTGAATCTCGACATTGCGCCCGTTGATTTTTGGCTTTTGAATCCGTTTCTGGAAAAAGACCGCGCCATACTCAATCGCGTTTTTCCGTCCGCGCAATACGAGCATCACGAAACGCTCATCTCGCTCAGAGAATTCAACTTCTATACTTCTCCGCTTTTACCCGGCGATTTTCTATACATCAAGCACGGCTCGAACGGCACCTTCGATCACATGCTGGTCGTCAACCGCGTAGACGTTATGGGACGCGCCTACTCTGTCACCAACTACGAAACGAAACAAGGATTTATCATCAATGAAGTTTTACTCTACGACCCGCTCGACCCAAACGCGGGAGTCTTCCAACAATGGACAGCGAGAAAAAAGCCGACCGACAGCGCGACAGGCTTGGGCGGGTTTGAATTATGGAGGCTGCGCGCGCGATGAAATCCATCATCTTTGATTTTGGCGGCGTGTTGATTGGCTGGGACCCGCGCAACTTGTACCGCCGTTATTTTCCCGACCCGCAATCTATGGAAGATTTCCTGACCGAAATCAACTTCATGGAATGGAACGCGCAGCAGGATAAAGGTCGTCCCTTCGCGGAGGGCGCGAGAATCCTTGCGGAGCAATTTCCGCAGCGCGCGCATTTAATCCACGCCTTTCACGAAAACTGGAAGGAGTCCATCACGGGCAAAATCGACGGCACGGTTGAAATCCTGCAAACGCTCAAACGGAAGAATTATCCGCTGTATGGGCTGAGTAATTGGTCGGCGGAAACCTTCCCAATCGTCCGCGATGAATTTCCGTTTTTGAACCTGTTCGACGGCGTCATCCTTTCGGGCGAAGTAAAATTGATCAAACCAGACACCGCGATTTACGACCTGTGCCTGAAGATGGTCGGCAGACCCGCGCGCGAATGCGTCTTCATAGACGATTCTCCCGCCAATATCCACGCCGCAAACGAAATGGGATTCGACGCCATAAAATTCGATTCGCCGGAACAATTGAAGGATGAATTACGCGCGCGTGAAATTTTATAAAACGAGGAACCATGAACCTAAAACAACACATCGAAATCATGCTGCCTGAAATAGAAACCGAGTTGCAAAATCAAGTCGCGCGACTGGACGAAGAAAAAACGCGCCCCTTTCACGAAATGCTCGCCTATCACATGGGTTGGGCGGGCGAAGGCGCGGGCAAAGACGCGGCTGGCAAGCGCATCCGCCCGTTGATGGTTTTGCTGACGGCGGCTTCCTGCGGCGCCGATTATCGCTCCGCGCTGCCCGCCGCCGCCGCGGTTGAACTCGTCCACAACTTCAGTCTGGTGCATGACGATATTCAAGACAATTCGGATAAGCGTCGCGGCAGGCTCACGGTTTGGAAAAAATGGGGCGCGCCCATGGCGATCAACGTCGGCGACGCGCTGTTTGTCATCTCGAATCAGGCAATGATGGATTTGCAAAAGACTCATCCCGCCGATGCGGTTCTGCGCGCCGCTTCTATCTTGCACGATACCTGCCTCGATTTGACGCGCGGACAATTCCTCGATATGTCCTACGAAGACCGAAGCGACCTGACTCTTGAAGATTATTTCCCCATGATCGGCGGAAAAACGTCCGCGCTGCTTTCGGCGTGTACGCACATCGGCGCGCTGCTTGGCGGCGCAAGCGCAGAGGAGCGGGAATCCTACTGCCAGTTTGGATACCACTTGGGGCTTGCCTTTCAGGTTCAAGACGATA
>JAQTWR010000249.1 GCA_028689195.1 Anaerolineales bacterium
CCTTGCGGATTTCACCATCTGGCTGACTATCGAAATCACCCGCAAACTTGGCTTTACAAAAACCCAATTTATGCGCTCCTCTGAAATCGCGGATATTGACGGGCAGAAAACCGACCGATTGATTCAAATCCTCAAGCGGGTCGGCGCGAGCCACTACATCAGCGGACCTTCGGCGCGCGATTACATCGAAAACGAACAATTCGACGCGGCGGGCGTCGCGCTTGAATACATCCAATATGATTATCCCGAATATCCGCAGTTATACCCGCCTTACGATCCCTACGTCACAATTCTGGACTTGATGTTTATGACGGGCGGCAGCGCGCGGAAATATATCGAAAAGGAATAAAAATGAGCCTCGAACAAACACAAAAAAAATTGAACGAATACTTCGCCGAAAAATTGGATACCTTCGGCGCAACCGCCAAAGGCGTGGACTACAACGGACCCGAAGCGCAGGAACGCCGCTTTGAGCAGCTGGCAAAAGTGATTCAACCCGCGCAGCCTTTCACCGTCATTGATTACGGCAGCGGCTACGGCGCAATGTTTGATTTCCTGCAAAAGAAAAATTGGGACTTCCAATACTACGGCGTGGACTTGATCGAAAAAATGGTGATCGCCGGGCGCGAAACCCATGCGGATTTTCCCAACGCGCACTTCACAACCGACGAGCGCGAAGTCCCCGCCGCCGATTATCTGCTGGCAGGCGCAATTTTCAACATCAAACTCGAAACGCCCTACGAAGAGTGGCAAACTTTCGCCTGCGAAACCCTAAAGCGCATGGACTCGCTTTGCTCCAAAGGGTTCTCCTTTAACATGCTCACCAAATATTCCGACGAAGACCGCATGGCGCTGCGCCCCGATTTATTCTTCGGCGACCCGCTGTTCTTCTTTGACTTTTGCAAACGCAACTTCTCGCGCAACGTGGCGCTGCTCCACGATTACGGTTTGTACGATTTCACCATCCTTGTCCGCAAGGATGCGTAAGTAGCGCGACATTAATGTCGCGTTACGATAGGCATGTAATGCAACTCGTCCAAGCTCCGCGCGCTTCGGCTATTCTCTATAACGTTTTAGTCGGGTGCGCGGATTCGCGTCCGTGGCTTCTGCCCGCTAATATTTGCCCCATTGTGCCGATTACGTTTTTGAAGGCGCGCATCCCCTTTCAATTTGTGGATATTGATTCCGCGCTTCAAATGGATTTAGCCCAAACGCGCGACTTAATCTCGACGCAGAAATTTGGCGGCTTGCTGTACGCGCATACCTACGGCGAACCTTCCACGCCGCGCGACTTTTTCTCCGCGATTAGGAATCTACATCCCGAGTTTTTGATTATGGATGACCGCTGCCTGTGCGTCCCCGACCTTGAGCCGACGGATTCTTCTGCGGATATTGTTTTATACAGCACGGGCTACGCCAAAATCGCGGAACTCGGCTTCGGCGGCTACGCTTTTATCCGCGACGAACTTGCGTATCAATCTGCAAGTTTGCCCTTCAATCCCGCGCATCACGAAGAGATAGAAAAACAATACAAAGAGGCGCTTCAAAGCCGCGCGAAGTTCGCCTACCGCGACAGCGACTGGCTTCAAATTGACCCGCCTTTTCCCGCATGGTATGATTATTCCAACCAAATCGAAGCGAAGCGCAAGACCTCGCTCGCGCGCCGCGCCGCGTTGAATCAAATTTACGAATCGCGCTTGCCGAAGGAAATCCAACTGCCGCCCGCTTATCAAACGTGGCGGTTTAATATTCGCGTAAAGAACAAAACCAAAATTTTGGATGCGATTTTCGAGGCGGGTCTCTTTGCCAGTTCGCATTACGCGTCGCTGGCGGGAATTATGGCAGACGGCTCCGCGCCGCGCGCCGAAGCGCTTGCGGGCGAAGCGATCAATTTGTTCAACGACGAACACTTCAACGAAGAAAAAACACGGAAAGTTTGCGATATTATTTTGAGGAATTTATGATCAAAGTGGATTTTAACCGTCCCGTCACGGTCGGGAATGAATTTGAATATATGCAACAGGCGATTGCCAACGCGCAAATTTCAGGCGACGGCGCGTTCACAAAAAAATGTCACGCCTTTCTCGAAAACGAACTCGGCGTAAAGAAGGCGCTGCTGACCACCTCATGCACGCACGCGCTGGAAATGTCCGCCATTCTTTTGGACTTCAACCCCGGCGACGAAGTCATCATCCCCGATTTCACGTTCGTCTCGACGGTCAACGCCTTCGTCCTGCGCGGCGCAAAACCGATCTTTGTAGACGTACGCCCCGATACGCTCAACCTCGATGAATCCAAACTCGAAGCCGCGCTCACACCGCGCACGAAAGCGATCGTCCCCGTGCATTATGCGGGCGTCGGCTGCGAAATGGATTCGATTATGGAAATCGCCAAACGCCATAACGTCGCCGTTGTGGAAGATAACGCGCACGGTCTGTTTGGCAAGTACAAGGGAAAATATCTCGGCACGTTCGGCGCGCTGGCGACGCAGTCTTTTCACGAGACGAAAAATTTCTCATGCGGAGAAGGCGGCGCGCTGCTGGTCAACGATCCCGTTTTGGCGGAACGCGCGGAGATTATCCGCGAGAAGGGGACGAACCGCGCGCGCTTCTTCCGCGGGCAGGTGGATAAATATACATGGGTAGATATCGGCTCGTCGTATCTTCCTTCCGATATGCTTGCCGCGTATTTGTACGCGCAGTTTGAACAGCGCGAGAAAATTCAAAATCATCGCAAAAACATTTGGGAGATGTATAACGCCGCGCTGAAAGATTGGGCTGAAAAGAACGGCGCGCAATTGCCGCACATCCCGGAATATGACGAACAGGCGTATCACATGTTTTATATGTTGATGCCAGACTTGGAAACGCGCCAGAAATTCATCATGTATTTGCGCGAGCGCGATATATACAGCGTCTTTCATTATTTGCCGCTGCATCTCTCTGATATGGGGCGGGGGTTTGGTTACAAAGCGGGAGATTGCCCCGTTACCGAAAAAGTCAGCGACCAGTTGGTGCGCCTGCCTTTTCATAACGCTTTGACGAGCGCCGATCAAGAGCAGGTGATTGACGCGATTATGGAGTTCAAATTTTAATGAGTTCCCATCGGCGCGAATCGTTTCTTTCCATATTATTGATTGTCTTCGCCGCCATAGCGACCTATGGCGCGTTGATTTCCCATCTTGGTTTCTACCGCGATGATTGGTATTTGTTGTGGACGGCGCAATCGCAAGGGACGCAGGGCATCCTTAAACTTTTCGCGGGCGACCGTCCCTTCGACGGCTGGCTGTACTCGCTGGATTTTTGGATGATGGGGCTGTCTCCGCTGCGCTGGCATTTGTACGCATTGGGAGTCAAGATCGTTTCGGCGCTGGCTTTCTTTTGGCTTCTCCGCAGTCTTTGGCAAAACCGCAAATTAGAGACGACCTTCGTCGCGCTTTTATTCGTCGTGTATCCGGGCTTTTATCAGCAGCCCAACGCGCTGACTTATAAACAATTGTTGATTGCGTACGCCGCCGCTTTGCTCTCGCTGGCGCTGACCGTGAACGCGGTCAAGGCGGGCAAAATTGCGTATAAGATTTTGTTTACCCTCGCGGCAATGGCGTTGAGCGTGTTTTACATCCTCATTTATGAAGCCCTTGTGAGCATGGAAGTTGTCCGCGTTTTGCTGCTGGTTTATCTTTTCTATCGGCAAAACAAAACGTGGAAGGAAAACCTGCGTGTATCGCTGACGAACGCCCTGCCATATTTTCTGTTCTCGGCGCTGTTTGTCTATTGGCGCATTTTCCTTTTTCACAGCACGCGCAAGGCTACCAGCGTGGAAGGGCTGGCGGATAGTTATTCCTCTTTGCATGGGTTTGTGCGCTTTTTCGTTGAAACCGGCAAAGACCTGGTGAAAACGTCTTTCCTTGCCTGGGGCATTCCGCTTTATCAGTTTTCAAATCAGGTCGTTTATAAAGAGATGGGACAGGCTGTGGGGCTGGCGCTGTTCGTGATTCTATTGGGGGCGGGATACTATTGGCTGACGAAGAATCAACTTGAAGATGGGAAGGGCGCGGAGTCAGAATCTGCTTTGGACTGGATAATTCTCGGCGCGCTGGTTATTTTCATCACCACGCTGCCTATCGTCGCGGCGGGGCGCAATGTGATTTTCGGCGTTCAATGGGATCGTTATACCTATCAATCCGCTTTTGGCGTGGCGTTGTTGATGGGCGGAATTATTTTTTACGCGATAAAGGGAAACCTGCGCTGGATTTTGTTGATCGCTTTGCTGGCTTCGGGAGTGATGACGCAATTTTTCAGCGCGAATTATTACCGCGATTTTTGGAAAACCGAGCGCGAGGCGTGGTGGCAGTTGACTTGGCGCGCGCCGCAAATCAAAGACGGGACGACGCTGGTCGTTTCGCTGCCCGGCGGGTACGCGCTCGCCGAAGAATACGAGGTGTGGGCGCCCGTCAATATGATTTATCATCCCGACCGCCCCGTAATTGACTTGGCGGGACAGATTATGTTCGGCGATATTTGGCTTGATTTTGCGCGCGGAACGCAGGAACGGCGCATTGTGCGCGGCACAATTGCCGTCCCGCGCGATTACGGCAAAGCGATTATTTTGTCGCAGCCGTCGCCGCGCTCTTGCCTGCACGTCCTCGACGGAAAGCGTTTTGAACAAGCGGCGGCGGACCGCGTCGAGATTCGCCAGATCGCGCAATATTCGCGCGCGGACTTAATCGAACCTGCGGGGCAGCCGCCGATTCCGCCGCGCGAAACATTTGGCGACGAGCCGCCGCATACATGGTGTTACTATTATCAAAAAATGGACTTGGCGCGCCAAACCGAAGATTGGCAGACGGTCGCCGATTTAGCCGATTAAGCCGAGTCCCTTCCATTTGAACCCGCCGATCTCTCGGAGTTGCTGCCCGCTTTGGAAGCCTACGC
>JAQTWR010000250.1 GCA_028689195.1 Anaerolineales bacterium
CGTTCGGCTTGCGGATCGCGTCAATGCGCGCCATCAAATCCTGTTTGATTTTGAGGTTTTCGACAATCGCTTCGCAGACCCAGTCCGCTTCGGCAATCGTATTGAAATCGTCTTCGAGGTTGCCGAGCGTGACGAAGGTTTTCAAATCCGCCGCCATCATGTTGGCGGGCTTCGCCTTGATGCAGCGATCCCAACCTTCTTTGACGATTTTATTTTTATCGGGCGAGTCTTTTGCCACAATGTCGAGCAGGGTCACAGGCACGCCGATATTCGCCAGATGCGCCGCAATCGCCGCGCCCATTGTGCCGGAGCCGCTCACAACCGCTTTATGAATGTGATATTTCATGGTTTCTCCTTATGTTGGTGATTGGTAATTGGTGATTAGTGATTGGTTTAATTGCCAAGAAAATCAAGGTCGTCATCAGAAAAGATGAGAGGGGGAAATTCTTCGGAATTTGCAGTGACGTATTCAGCGACAGGCTCGCGGACGGCTGATGATTTATTTGCACGGGCAGATTTCAATGCGGCGGCAAAAGAGTTCAACTGCCGCGCTATTGTAGTCAAGCCTTCCACATATTCGTGGATTTCGTTAGGCTTCATCAAATCACGTTCTTTTGCCCTGTTGAGCCAGTATTTTGCCTCAAACAGACTTCCGCGAGAATAATATAAAAACTGGATTTTCTCGCCAAAGTTATATCGTCCAAACGATTCGGCAATATTCGCGCCAATGGAATCAGCAGCCCGCGTGATTTGCTTGCCAACAGTGTCTTTTGCAAAATCATTCCAACTGCCGACCCGCTTCCAAATTGAGTCGGCAATTAACTCTGCCGTTTTCAACACTTGCAAATCCTCGAGTCCAATCGCCATTTCAATCACCAATCACTAATCTCTAATCACTATTTACCGCAATTCCGAACCGCTATATCCAAGAATTTGCCGCGCCACAACGAGACGATTGATTTGTCCCGTGCCTTCGTAGATGTCGGTGATCTTCGCGTCGCGGAACCATTTTTCCAGCAGGAACTCGCGGCTGTAGCCCAGCGGTCCCATAATCTCGACGGCTTTCTGCGTAATCTTGGTGACAATATCGCCCGCGCGGACTTTGCTCATCGAAGATTCGAGCGCGTTGGATTTTTTATTGTCCGCCATCCAAACCGCTTTCAGCACCAGCAGCCACGCCGAACGCAATTGGATTTCCATATCAATCACATCTTTTTCGACGGAGGTTAATTTATTGCGCGGCAGCCCATAACGGATTTCGACTCCGTTTTCGGTCAATTTCTCTTTGAGGAATTCCAGCGCGGCTCGCGCTACGCCAATACCAGACGCCGCCACCAAGGGACGCGTCGCGTCGAAAGTCGCCATCGCGCCTTTGAAGCCCGTCGTCGTTTTTTCCACAGTTGGCTTGCCGAGAATATTCTCGAAAGGAACGCGCGCGTCTACAAGCGAGATGACAGCCGTATCGCTCGCGCGGATTCCAAGTTTATGTTCGAGCTTGGTAACTTGCACGCCGGGCGTTTCCGCTTCGACGACAAAAGCGCGCATCCCTCCGCGCCCCGCCGTTGGGTCAATGCTCGCCCACACGACGATAAATCCCTTGCCGAGTTTTTCATATACATTGAACGACTTGTCGCCGGCGGTGACGAAAATCTTCTCGCCGTTGATGACCCACTCGTTGGTCTTTTCATCCAAAATGGCGCGCGCGCGAATTGCAGACGTATCTGACCCCGCGCCCGCTTCGGTCATACACATGGCGGCAAAGGTCGGTTTTTCATCGTTGAAGCGCGCGAGGAATTTCGCCTTCTGTTCGGGCGAGCCAGCCGCCTGCACAGCCGCCGCGCCGAGTCCGCCGCCGGGGGTGATGAGATAAAAGCCCACGTCGCCCCACGCCAGCATTTCGATTTGCGCCGCGAGAGACTGGTATCCGATGGGCGGGCGTTTTTCTTTTTGCTCGCCGCCTTCTTTGGCTTTCTCTTCCTTTGGCGCGAGGCTTCCGCCGCCGACAGATTTCATGGCGGAGTGCATAAATTCGATATAACTCCACGGAATCTCGTGTTCATTCTCGTCGAATTCGCGCGACTGCGAGCGCATCATTTCTTGAGCGACGGTCTTTAGCACGAATTGCTGCTGCGCGATTGGTTTTGGGGTTTCAAATTCAATGGTCATGGTAGCTCCTTTTCAATTACCAATTACTATTTACCCATTACAGTAATTGGCGATTGGTAAATAGTAATTAAACAATCGCCAGCCCGGTCAACATGGCAAATCCGCGCCCGTTCCGCATGTACATTTCAACTGGATGTTCGCGGATGTAGCCATGCCCGCCAAGAATTTGCACGCCGCGATCCGCGACCATCATCGCCATATCCGCCGCGCCTGTGAACGCGAGATACGCGGATGTGAAAGCGTCTTCCTTTTGCGCGTCGAGTTTCCACGCGGCTTCCCATGTCATCAAACGCATGGATTCGATTTCGATTGCCATTTCGGCGAGCATAAAGGCGATGGCTTGTTTCTGCGCGACTTTCACGCCGAAAACGTCGCGTTCTTTTGCGTAGTTCATTGCGTAGTCGAGAGAAGCCTTCGCCAAGCCCACAGCGGCTGACGCGGATGCGACTCGCATTGAAGCGAGGATCAATTCAAAATCGTGTCCCGCCGCGCCGCCGAGGAGGTTTTCCGCGGGGATTTTCACATCCTCGAATTTGACGCGATACATCGGGAGGGCGTTCAATCCCATCAACTTTTCGCGCTCGTCGGCAACGGATAATCCCGCAGAATTTTTGGGGACGATGAAGCCCTGCGTTTTGCCGTCGAGATTTGCGTACACAATCATCGCTTCGGCGTCTTTCGCAAACGGGACGAAAGCCTTCTCGCCATTCAAGACGTAATTGCCGCCTTCGAGTTTTGCGGAGGTTTTGAGCGCGTTTGCGTCGAAGTCAAAACTGTATTCGATGAGCGCGGCGGTGTATGGAGCCCACGCGCCTTCGACAACTTTGGGCAGGTAGGCTTTCTTTTGCTCTTCGCTGCCCGCCAGCAAAATAGGCGTTGCGAATAACGAAGGCGTCATCACGGCGTATGCGCCCGCGAGGTCGCCGCACGCCATCTCTTCGAACGCGAGCGCGCTTGTAACCGCGCTGCGTTCGCCAAAGCCGCCGTAGGCTTCGGGCGTGGAGGCTTGCAGCACGCCAAGTTCCCAGCCTTTGTCTACAAGTTTCTTCGGCAGATCGCGGCTTTCTTCGGCGTCGTGCGCGGCGGGGCGCAGGTCGTTTGCCGCGTACTTCCCCACTGCGTCAATCAACATTTGTTGCTCTTCATTTGGTTCGAATGAATACATTTTTTCTCTCCTTTCGGGTTGGGTAGAAAGTAGACGGGTGCATGGTCTACGTTCTACGTATTTACCTGACTATGCCAATAATCCGTGAAAAAATAAATCCGCGTATTCGTCTGCAACTTCATCAATAGACTTTTCTCCTTCGGGGCGATACCATGTGATCGTCCAGTTCATCACGCCCATCAGCGCGCGGACAGCCATGCCCGTATCTTTGCAGTTGAAGATTTTCGCGCGCGCGCCTTCGTTAAAAACGTCCCGCCATAATCCTTCAAACTTATCGCGTTGAGGGACATGGCGGGCATGGGACTTTTTATCCAATGAACGATGTTCGAATAACAAAACGGCGGTGAGGTCGGCGTTCTCTGCCAGCGCGGATAAATACGCGCGGATCATCTGCCTGAGTTTTTGGTCGGCGGGGATATTTTGAGACGCTATCGCGGAAATATGGTCGGTCAACATCGCCAAAGCGCGGTCAAGCAGCGCGAGCAGTATCTCTTGCTTGGACGAAACATGATGATACAAACTCGCTTTTTGCAAATTGACTGCGTTCGCAATATCAGACATGGACGCGCCATGAAAACCTTTTTTGCGAATCACCTGCGCGGCGGCGTCGAGAACGTCTTCTCTGGTCATCGGGTCTCCTACCCTACCGAACGGTAGGTAGGGCGAGTTTACTACCGCCTGATTTGAGAGTCAAGACCAAATTGGAAAAGCGTTCGCGCAATTTTTATCTTCGTCCGCCTCCGCCCAACATGGTTATAATCCGCGCATGACCCTCACCCCTTTCTTCTCCCCGCGCGGAATTGTCGTCATCGGCGCATCCACCTCGCCTGAAAAACTTGGCTACGGCGTGGCGCGTAATTTGGTCGCAAGCAAATATCAAGGCGCGATTCATTTCGTCAGCCAGAAAAGCGGAACGCTCTTCGACCGTCCGATATACGCCAGCCTCAACGAAGTCCCCGACCCCGTTGACCTTGCGATTCTCATCGTCCCAACGCAAGCCACGCCGCAAACGATTGAAGACTGCGGCTTGCGCGGAATCAAAGCCGCGACGATTGCCTCGGCGGGTTTTCGCGAAGTGGGCGCAGAAGGCGCGGCGCTCGAAAAACAATGCGTGGACGTCGCGCGAAAATACGGCGTGCGGCTGCTCGGTCCCAATTGCATCGGCACGCTCGACACGCACCTGCCGCTCGACACGACCTTTCTCCAGCCGCCCATGCCCGCGCAAGGCAGCATCGGATTCATCTCACATTCGGGCGCGTTCTGCGCCGCCATCATTGACTGGGCGCGCGCGCAGGGCTTCGGCTTTTCGCAAATCGTCAGCCTCGGCAATCAAGCCGACGTCAACGAAACCGACGCGCTGCCCGAAGTTGCGAAAGATAAAAACACAAACGTCATCGTCATGTACATGGAAGGCGTTTCGGACGGTCAGCGTTTTATTAAGGTTGCGGGCGAAGTCACAAAACACAAACCCGTCATCGCGCTGAAAGTCGGTCGCTTTGAATCGGGACAAAAAGCCGCCGCGTCGCATACGGGCGCGCTGGCTGGATCAGAATCCCCTTTTGATTCTGCTTTCATCAAGAGTGGAATCCTGCGC
>JAQTWR010000251.1 GCA_028689195.1 Anaerolineales bacterium
CTTCGTGACTTTGTGTTTAGCCCACAAAGTTAGACACTCTCACAAAAACAAAAAGTTCCCAAGTTTTCAAAACCGCGGAGAGCTGTCAGGCAGTACCAGCGGACTGTCTAAAAACGGATGTTCGACCACTTGCACGGGCAGACCATACGCGCGCGCGATGTTTTCTGCGGTCAATACTTGGCGCGGAGTTCCCAACGCTTCGAGGTAGCCTCCGACGAGCAGCGCGACGCGGTCCGCGTAATGCGCGGCAAGATTCAAATCGTGCAGGGCAATCAACACGGCGAGATTCTCGTCGCGCGCCAGCTCGCGGATCAATTCCAATAAATTCACTTGATATTGCAAATCCAAATGCGCGGTGGGTTCGTCCAACAAAAGAATCGGCGTGGATTGGCACAACGCGCGCGCGAGCAAAATGCGCTGACGCTCGCCGCCCGATAATTCGCCGACGGGACGCTCCGCAAAGTCGAGGGCGTTGACGCGACTCAAAGCGTGGCGCGCAAGTTCTTCGTCGTGCTTCGAGGCTTGACCGAGAAATCCGAGATAGGGCGTGCGCCCCATGAGGACGGTTTCCCAAACGGTGAACGCAGGCGGAAGCGCAATGGCTTGCGGCACCACCGCAATGTAGCGCGCGCGCTGAAAAGGTTCGAGCGATTGAAAATCGTCGCCGTTCGCGCGGACTTGACCCGCGCAAGGAATCACGCCGCTCGCCGCGCGAATGATGGTGGATTTTCCCGCGCCGTTTGGTCCGATGAGCGCGAGGACTTCGCCGCTGTTTACGTCGAATGAAACTTCGTGTAAAACCCGGCGGCTATGATATGAGGCGGAGAGATTTTGGATTTTGAGCATAGATTTCCGTAACAGCATTTATGCTGTTGTAAGGCGGGTTATTTAATCACCTTACGCACTTTGGGCGTGTCACCCTGAGCGGAGCGAAAGGTCTCCGAGATAATCGTAGAGGTTCTTCGCTTCGCTCAGAACGACACCGCGTAAGGCGGGTTATTTAATCGCAGTTGGAATTCCTGCGACCATGAATGTAACATGCCCCGCCGCGCGCGCCAGCATTTGATTGGCGCGTCCCAGCGCGTCGCGATAGATTCTTCCCAGCGGATACGGCGGAACAAGTCCCAGACCGACTTCGTTAGAGACGACGATCCATTCGCCGCCGATTCTTTCCTGCGCGGCGATGAGCGCGTCTATTTCATCTTTTACTTTTTGCATTACGGTTTCAAACGAAGAATCTTCGGGCAGCGATAATAAGATGTTGCTGACGAGTAAAGTAACGCAGTCCAAAAGAATAACGCCGTTCCAAAGTTGGGAGATTTTGGACTCCAGTTCGGCGGCGATGTTCATCGGCGCTTCGAGGGTTTGCCATTCTTGCGGACGCGCAGCGCGGTGATGTTCGATGCGCTCGCGCATTTCATCATCTGACACAGTGGCGGTGGCGATAAATAGAACGGGCTGGTTGGTTTCGCGCGCAAGGCTTTCGGCATAATCGCTTTTTCCGCTGCGCGCGCCGCCAAGGATGAGGGTTAGGTTGGACATGGTTATGTTTCCTGCAAATGCGACACGTCATTAAATAAATTCAAAATCGCTTTGTCTTCATAGAAATTCAAAACCGTCAGCGAAGCCTGCGAGACGCGGAACTTCCAATAGCGATTCAGATCCACGCCGAGAGCGAGACACAATAACGCTTGAATTGTTCCGCTGTGAGCCACGACCAAAACGGTTTCGTCTTTATGTTTATTCTGCAACTCGTCCAGCGCCGATTGGACTCGCGCCGCCAATTGCGTCAACGTCTCGCCGTTGGGCGTGGAGTTGTTCGCGGGGTCGGCGTACCATTGCATTACCAGATCATGCCAGCCCTCGTTCATCTCTTCGTGAGTGCATCCTTCCCAATCGCCGAAAGAAAGTTCGCGCCAGCGCGAATCCATTTGAAGCGTTGAAAATTGCGGCTGCGAGTCCGCAATCCATTTTGCGGTATCGGCGGCGCGCGATAAATCGCTGGAATAAATCGCGTTGATATTTTCGCGCGCGAGTCGTTTTGCAATTTGCGCGGCTTGACGAATGCCGGTCTGATTCAAAGGAACGTCGCTTTGACCTTGATAGCGGCGCGCGAGATTGAAATCCGTTTCGCCGTGACGCGTAAGAAGTAGTTTCATAAAAAAGATGAAGTAAAGAAAACCAGAATCAGCATTTCGACCAACGTCGTGACGGTTCCATAAATATCGCCGGTGAGTCCGGGAAGCAACCGCATGGCGTATCGCGCAGTGAGGAAGGCGACCAACGCCGCGCCGAGCATCAGCGCAAATCCCAGCCAGCCTGAAATTAGCCACGCCGTAACGCCGGCGATGAGCGTGGCGACGATAATTTCCCAAATGCTCACGTTGCGTTTCATTTCGACCACCAAGCCATCTTCGCGCGCGTAAGGGAAGGCGTAAATCACAAGCGGAGAAGCCCAACGTCCGAGGGTTGTCGCGAGCATCAACGCGGGAAAAAATTTGGTGGTGGAGGTCAGCGCGGCGTATTGAGTCAGCAGAACCAAAATTCCGCCCGCCACGCCGAAAGCGCCCATGCGCGAGTCTTTCATAATTTCCAGGCGGCGTTCGGGAGTCCAGCCGCCGAAGAGCGCGTCGCAAGTATCCATGAAACCGTCGAGATGAAAGGCGCGCGTAAACATGACCCACGCAAACAAAGTCAACGCGGCGGAAACTGACGCAGGGAAGATCAACCGCGCGGCATAATTCACGGCGTATAAAATCGCGCCGAGCGCCACGCCAACCAGCGGAAAAAATCCCACGGCGCGTCCCATCTCTTGCGAGGTGAACATGCGTTTGATGAGCGTTGGGAAAATTGTTAAAAATTGAAACGCTGCAATTATGGATGTCATATTATTTTCCGTCATGCCAGAAGATTGCTTCTCTTCGCTCGCAATAACAAAATTATTCCTTTTCGCTTACGCCCGCTTCGCCAAAGGTCGCCATCTCGGCAAGGATTTTGCACGCGGCTTCCGCCATCGAAATTCCCAGCGCCGCGCCCGTGCCTTCTCCGAGTCGCAGATCAAAATCGAGCAGCGGCTTCAAGCCCAGCCAATCCAACATCAACCCGTGACCAACTTCTTTGGAGCGATGCGCCGCGATTAAATAGTTTTTGCATTGCGGCGCAAGCGTTACGGCAATCATCGCCGCCGCAGTGGAAATAAAACCATCCACCATCACGGGCGTTCGCAGCGCAGCCGCGCCGAGCATCACGCCCGCCAGCCCGCCGATTTCAAAACCGCCGACCTTCGCCAGCACATCGAGTCCGTCAGTCGCGTTTGGTTTGTTCACAGACAACGCGCGCGCAATCGCAGAAATTTTTCGCTTCAGTCCGTCATCATCCACGCCCGTGCCGCGCCCCGCAATTTTTTCTGGCGATTGATTCATCAACGCACACGCGATTGCCGCAGACGGCGTCGTATTGCCAATTCCCATATCGCCTGTTCCGATGATGTCTGCGCCGCGAGCGATCTCTGCCCGCGCTATTTCGATTCCGCTTTGAATGGATTCTTCCGCCTGAGCGCGCGTCATTGCCGCGCCCTTGGAAATGTTCCCAGTCCCCGCAGCGACTCTGCGCTTCAAAAGTTTTTCATCCGTGATTATGTCGCTCGCCATCCCCATATCCACCACCGCCACGCGCGCGCCAATATGACGCGCCAGCACGTTGATCGCCGCGCCGCCCGCCATAAAATTCATCGCCATTTGCGGCGTCACCTCCTGCGGAAAAGCGCTGACTCCCTCGGCAACCACGCCATGATCGCCCGCCATTGTGATGACGACCTTCTCTTTGATCGTTGGAATATTTTTTCCCGTAATGCCCGCAATTTGAATGGATAATTCTTCCAGCCTGCCCAAACTGCCTGCGGGTTTGGTTAACCTGTTTTGCCGCGCCCGCGCCGCATCCATCGCAGATTGATCCAGCGGTTGAATATCGGAAATTACAGATTCTATGTCGTTCATTCTACAAACCCGGGATATGCCATTTTTCTCCGAGACTCATTCCCAGCGTTTCGTAAATTTTCAACGTGGCGGTCGAGCGGTTCAACGTGTAGAAGTGAATCCCCGCCACGTTATGATCGTACAAGTCGAAGACTTGCTGCGTCGCCCAATGCAACCCGACTCTTTCCACCGCCGCGTCGTCTTCGGCGCGTTGAACGGCGCGCAGCAATTTGGCGGGGACGCGCGCGCCCAACGCCAATTCGGTCATGCGCTTCAAACCGCTCAACGAAGTGACGGGCATAATCCCCGCAATGATTGGGATTTTGATTCCTACAATTTCGCAGCGCTCGCAGAAGTCATAATAATCACGGTTGTCAAAAAAGAGTTGCGTGCAAATATAATCCGCGCCGGCGTCCACTTTTGCTTTTAGGTATTCGATCTCTTTCAAGCGGTTGGGCGTTTCGGGATGTCCTTCGGGAAAACCCGCAACGCCAATGCCCATGTTGGGGAAATATTTTTTGACGTACGCCACCGCTTCGGCGGCGTATTTGAATCCGTCGGGCGCGGGGATAAAATCCGCAGAGCCGCGCGGAGGATCGCCGCGCAAAACCAGCACATTCTCAATTCCGCTTTCAGCGTAGCGCTCCAACTCGCGGTGGATTTCTTCGCGGCTTGCGCCGACCGCCGTGAGATGCGCGACAACCGTCAACGGCGTTTCTTTTTGGATACGCACCACAAGGTCTTGAGTCAGCCCCCGCGTCGAGCCGCCCGCGCCGTAAGTGACGCTCACAAAAGACGGGCGAATGGGCGAGAGTTCCTTGATGGTTTCAAACAACGCGAGCGAAGCCTCTTCGGTTTTTGGCGGGAAAAACTCAAAACTAAAATGAACTTCGGGGCGTTTCAATATTTCCGAGATGTGCATGGTTTACTCCTAAAAATGT
>JAQTWR010000252.1 GCA_028689195.1 Anaerolineales bacterium
TCCCTGAATTGGAAGATCACTTCAAAGTGTTCGCGCTGCTTCCCGCCGTAGAATCAGAATTGGGCATGAGTCTTTCCGCGTCGGGGCAACTCATCCCGGAGCAATCCACCGCGGCGATTATCGTCCACCACAAAGACGCGAAATATTATTCGGTGGGAGAATCCAGAGTGGAGCAGTTGATGAAGTAATTTTGAAAGGCGCGTAAGTGACGGTCAGCTCGCAGGTGACTGTCACTTACGCAAAAAGGCGGATGATATGGCAGAGCAAAACTCAAAAGTGCAGGGAATTATTCAGGTCGGCGGAAATAGGTTGGAAAGTTCCAACCTTTAAACTCTAATTGACATTCCCCCCGTTTTTTGCTAAACTAGATTTGTCAGACAACTAGACCAATCACCCAAAGGTTCTTCATGTCCACTCTTCTCATAAAAAACGCACATATCGTAACTATGGACGACCATCAACGGGAGATTCCCGTCGGTGGTCTTTTTATTCGGCGCGGATTGATCGAAGAAGTTGGCGAAATGTCCACGCTGCCAGCCACCGCCGATGAAGTCCTCGACCTCAAAGGTCACGTCGTCTTGCCCGGCTTGGTCAACACGCACCATCATTTTTATCAGACGCTTACGCGCGCCGTCCCTGCCGCGCAGGATGCGAATCTTTTCAATTGGCTAAAAACTTTATATCCAATCTGGGCGAAGTTGACTCCCGATGATATTTTCACATCCACGCAGACCGCGCTTTCGGAACTCGCGCTTTCGGGCTGCGCCACCGCGTCCGACCATTTGTATCTTTTCCCCAACGGATCAAAACTCGACGACGAAATTCACGCGGCTGCCGAAGTCGGCGTGCGCCTGCACGCCTCGCGCGGCTCGATGAGTCTTGGCGAATCCAAAGGCGGACTTCCGCCCGATTCTGTGGTGGATACCGAAGAAAATATTTTGAAAGATTCCCAGCGCCTCATCGAGGAATATCACGACGCGAAACCCGGCGCGATGGTGCGCATCGTGCTGGCTCCCTGCTCGCCTTTCTCCGTCACCTCCGACCTGATGAAACAATCCGCGAAGATGGCGCGCAAGTACGGCGTCCAGCTGCACACCCATCTCGCCGAGACCGAAGACGAAGAACAATTCTGTATGCAGATGTTCGGTCATCGTCCCGTTGGGTATATGCAGGAAGTGGATTGGGTCGGTGAGGATGTCTGGTTCGCGCACGCGGTTTGGGTGAACCACGATGAGATCCAAGTCTTCGCGAAACACAACTGCGGAGTCGCGCATTGCCCCACCTCCAATATGCGCCTTGCCTCAGGCATTGCCCCCGTCAAAGAATATCGCGCCGCCGGAGTCAACGTCGGCTTGGGCGTGGATGGCTCCGCATCCAATGACGGTTCTCATCTGCTGGCGGAAGTCCGCAACGCCATGCTGCTCTCGCGTTTGAAGGAAGGTATTACAGGCTATTCACTCTCCGCCGACCCAAATCGCAAACTGATGACCGCGCGCGAAGCGCTCCATCTCGGTACGCGCGGCGGCGCGGCTGTCTTGGGACGCAGCGACATCGGCAGCCTCGAAGTTGGCAAATGCGCCGACTTCTTCGCCGTCAATTTGAATCGCCTTGAATTTACGGGAATGCACGACCCTGTTGCGGCGGTGGTCTTCGGGCAATCGGTCAATGCAGATTACACCGTCGTCAATGGAAAGTTTGTTGTGAAAGAAGGTCAACTCGTCACAGTAGATCAAGGCAAGTTGATCGAGAAGCACAACAAGGCTGCGAAGAGACTGCTCTCGTAATGTCATTGCGAGGGCGAAGCCCGAAGCAATCTCCCGCTACGTAGAGGATTGCTTCGCCCTATCGGGCTCGCAATGACATATTAAACCTTATGACCAACTCTGACCCCGAAGACCGCAAGCGCCGACTTGCCGAACATTTTGACGCCGTCTCATCCACTTATGACGGCTTGAACTTTTTACAAGTCACTGCCCGCCGATTTGTAGAACTGGCAAATCTCTCCGCTGGCATGTCGGTTTTGGATATTGCAACCGGCACGGGCATTGTTCCACTGCTTGCGGCTGAATCTCTCGGCACGAACGGAAGAGTCGTTGGCATTGATATTTCAGAAGAAATGATTGCTATTGCGAAACAAAAGACATCCGCAATTACCAATCTCCAATTACTAACTGGCGACGCGGAGAATTTGGGTTTTGAAAACGAAAGTTTCGACGCGGCGTTATGCGCCTCGTCTTTGTTCTTCGTCCCTGATATGACCAAAGCGTTGAAAGAAGCGCGGCGCGTGTTGAAACCGAACGGCTTTATCTTGTTCAATAGTTTTGAGGCAGGCTTTTTACAGCCGCTGCGCGAATTGTGGTCTGCGCGTTTACAAAAACATAACGTCAAACTCGGCTCGCTGCCCATTCACCGCCTTCCCGATTCCAAGACTTGCGAGCAATTGTTGCGCGACACAGGCTTTACTAAAATTGACGTGAAAGTTGAGCAGCTCGGTTATTACCTTCCTACCGAAGAAGATCGCTGGCGCGAAATCGTTTCAGGTCTCGAAGGCGCGCCGCTCAAAAAAATGTCGAATGAACAGCGCGGGCAAATCCATGCCGAGCATGTTGTTGACTTGCAAGACTTGGTAACGCCAAAAGGAATCTGGGTGGACGTGCCGCCCATCTTCGCTTTTGGAAGATAACCCTATTGTCATTGCGAGGGCGACGCTTTTCCGCCCGAAGCAATCCCCTCGCTATTTGGAGATTGCTTCGTCGGGAAGAACGCCCTCTTCGCAATGACGGGAGAATTAATTTATGACCTCTTCCACAAAACTGACCGCCTCCCTTGTTGACGTTGCCATGGGGCGCAAACCCGCCGACCTTGTGATTCTTAAAGGCAAATGGGTCAGCGTGCAATCGGGCGAGATCGTCCCGAACACCGACATCGCCATTGTGGATGGTCATATCGCCTATGTCGGCGACGACGCGAAACATACCATTGGGAAGAAAACAAAAGTCATCGAAGCAAAGGGACGTTATCTCGTCCCCGGCTTGCTCGACGGTCACATGCACGTTGAGTCGGGCATGGTCACGGTCACCGAGTTTGTGCGCGCCGTCGCCGTTCGCGGCACGACCGGCATGTTCATTGACCCGCATGAGATCGCCAACGTCTTCGGTCTCAAAGGCGTGAAACTCATGGTGGATGAAGCCGCGAAGCAGCCGATTCATGTTTGGGTGCAAATGCCCTCGTGCGTGCCGTCCGCTCCCGGCTTGGAGACAACGGGCGCGTCCATCGGCGCAAAGGAAGTCGCCGAAGCGATGACGTGGAAAGGCATTATCGGTCTCGGCGAGGTGATGAACTTTCCCGGCGTCTTCATGTCCGATAAAAAAATGCTGGACGAAATGTCCGCGACCCACGCGGCGGGAAAAACCATCGGCGGACATTATCCCGCGCTCGATTTGGGTCTGCCCTTTCATGGATATGTCGCGGGCGGCGCGGAAGACGACCACGAAGGGACTCGCGCCGAAGACGCGATTGCCCGCGTCCGTCAGGGAATGAAAGCCATGCTGCGTTACGGTTCATCGTGGCACGACGTCGCTGTGCAAGTCAAAGCCATTACCGAAAAGAAACTCGATTCGCGCCGCTTCATTCTCTGCACCGATGATTCTCACGCGCAGACTCTTTCGCGCGAAGGTCACATGGATCGCGTGTTGAAACACGCCATTGAGCAGGGACTCGACCCGATGACCGCGCTGCAAATGATGACGATCAACACCGCCGAGCATTTTGGCTTGACCAAAGAAATGGGCATGATCGCGCCCGGTCGCTGGGCGGATGTGCTGCTCGTTGAAGACTTGATGAAATTCAAAGCCGATCTGGTCATTGCCAAGGGGCAGGTCGTCGCGGAAAATGGCGAACTGCAAATTGAATTGCCAGTCGTCAAACATCCAAAGTGGGCGAGGCAATCGGTGCATGTGAAGCGTCAACTTCGGGCTGAAGATTTTATTCTGCGCACGAGAGCCAGAAACGGGGAAGAGGTCAACGCGCATGTCATCGGGGTCATCGAAAATCAGGCGCCGACGAAACATCTTCAGATGAAGGTTAAATCGGAAAACGGAGAAATCAAGCCTGACCTTTCACGCGACTTGGCGAAGATTGCGATTGTGGAACGTCATCGCGGGACGGGCAAAATTACGGTTGGCTTGGCGAGCGGTTTTGAGTGTACGCGCAAGTGCGCGGTGGCTTCAACGGTCGTGCATGACAGCCAGCAAATGATAGTGGTTGGCACAAGCGATGAAGATATGGCGATTGCGGCGAACGAACTGGCAAAATGCGGCGGCGGGCAGGTGGTGGTCATCGAGGGCAATGTGGCTGGCAAGGTCGAACTGCAAATTGCGGGTTTGATGTCTACCGAGCGCGCCGATGTGGTCGCCGATAAAGCCGCGTCGGTTTTGCAGGCTTTTACCATGTGCGGCAGCGAGTTGAACAATCCTAATATGCAATTGAGTTTGCTTGGCTTGGTGGTGATTCCCGAATTGCGCATCTCCGATAAGGGGCTGGTGGATGTGACGAATTTCGATTTTATATCCGTGTTGGACGACTGAGGCGCTATGTCAAATTTTCCTTTTCAACGTTTGCAAACTGATCTCGCCGAGTTGATCGAAAAGACTCCGGCGGGTCAGCGTTTACTTTCCGAGCCCGATCTCGCAAAGCATTTGGGCGTTTCGCGCGCCACGCTGCGCGAGGCGATGCGTATGTTTGAAACGCAGGGGCTGATCCGCCGCAGGCAGGGTTCCGGCACGTATGTCGTCGGGAAAATTCAGGCGCTCGAAAGCGGTCTCGAAGTGTTGGAAAGCCTCGAGACGATGGCGAAGCGCTACAACATCGAAATCTCCATCAGCGATTTGCATGTGGAGCAATTACC
>JAQTWR010000253.1 GCA_028689195.1 Anaerolineales bacterium
GACCCCATGGCTTGCGAAGGGATTCGCCGCGCCGCGCTATACGTCTACGCAGGCGCAATTAATCGCAAAGTTAGAATCAAGCGGCTATGATGAAAACGAAATTCAAACTTTTTTGGCGCAGCCAGACGGTCTTTTAGTTGAAGGACGCATGTTATATCCGCGCATGTACCGCCGCGACGAGGGGATTTCTTCGGCGCACCCATGGGCTGCGTACGCGGTCAGGGAATATCCGCGCATTGGTTTTCTCTTGATTAACGCGAACCGCTACGACGCGATTTTCCCAACTAAAGAACTTCTTGATTTTCCGCAAGGCGCGGATGCGACCTTGCTTGCCTGTCGGCAAAAAGATTATCTTGAAGTCCGCGTCATTCTATTCGACGATCAATCTCGCCACAGCGCTCCCCTCGCTCAACCCTGCGCCGCCAACTGATAACTGTACCGATCACTGATTACTGACAACTAATGACAGCCCTTCCCCGCCTTCTCCTCAAATGGTATTCCCAACACGGGCGGACGCTTCCTTGGCGCGACCATCCCGACCCGTATGCGGTTTGGGTTTCGGAGATTATGCTGCAACAAACGCGCGTGGATACGGTCGTTGCGTATTTTGAAAAGTGGATGAGGTTATTTCCCAATATTATTTCATTGGCAGGCGCGTCAGAACGGGACGTGTTGAACGCATGGGAGGGGCTTGGTTATTACAGCCGCGCGCGCAATTTGCATAAAGCCGCAAAAATTGTCAGCGAAAAATTCAACGGCGAATTACCGCGCAATTTAGACGATTTGCGAAGCCTGCCCGGCATCGGTCGTTACACGGTCGGCGCAATCGCTTCGATGGCTTTTGGCATGGACGAGCCGACTTTAGACGGAAATCTGCGCCGCGTTTTCTCCCGCCTTTATGACGTCGCTGAGTTTGCAGATTCTTCTGCGGGCGAAAAAATATTATGGGAACTCGCCGCGCAAAATCTTCCCAAAGGAAAAGCGGGCGATTACAACCAGGCGCTCATGGATTTGGGCGCGATGATCTGCCTCCCAAAGAATCCGCGCTGCGAGATTTGTCCGCTCGTCAAAATTTGCAAAGCGCGCGAACACGGAACGCAGGACTCGCGCCCCGTATTGAAGCCGAAGAAAAAAACTCCGCGTTATGTTCATGCGGCGGCGGTCATTGTTCGGCGCGGGCGCGTTTTGTTGGCGCAGCGTCAATCCACGGGATTGCTCGGCGGGATGTGGGAATTCCCAAACGGGAGAGTTGCCGCGGACCCTTTTGAAGAGTTGGAAAAAACCGTCAACGCCGCATACAATTTGAAGGTAGGAAAAAAATCCGCGCTGGGCGTAGTCCAACATGCGTATACCCACTTCAAAGTGACCGTTCACGTTTTTCAGTGCGCGGCGGTTTTTATTCCTAAAGACAAATCGCTGCGATGGGTGAAAATTGGCGAGTTGGACGATTACCCCATGGGCAAGGTGGATCGGGCAATTGCGCGAATGCCGCTCGCTTCCGGTTGATTTCGGCGTCGGATGTCTGTATAATGTTTACGTATCATAATTTCCTCGAAAGCGAACGCGAGCAAATTGTTGATATTATCAATTGTGTTGCCGCTGAGAGAAAATTTCTGCAAACCGAGAGGTATATCCCTACGGCGGCATGGGAAAGCGTTTTGGCGGGCGAAAGGCGGGGCGGACAGGTTCTTATCGTCGTCAAAACGCAAAGTGCGGTTGCGGGTTTTGGAAGGTTATTCAGCGGCGGACAAGACGAGCGGCGCGCGGGGAATGTCGGAATTGTGTTGTTGCCTGAATTTAGATTTCAAGGAGCGGGGACGCGGTTGCTTGATTTAATGATTGCCTTTGCCGACGATTATGGGTACGAGATTTTAACGGCTGATATCCTTGCGGATAATTTCATATCGTTGCGTTTATTTCGAAGCCACGGCTTTGCGGAATATTCCCGAAGACTATTGCGCCTGGCGCATCGCAGCGCCGCCGTAGAAGAAATCAGAATGCAACTTCTCTTGAATGAGAGGCGCGGAAAAAACAATGTCCAATTATCCAACAACCGAGAAAGCGATTGACCGCGACGACCAGCGCAAGTTGGCGGAAGAGGCGCTGGCGTACGTAGCCACAAACGGCTTCAAAGCGGAAAACGAAACCCTGCCGTTTAGCGCCATGGAATTTTTTGGCATAGAGGGAATTGGAAAAACCAGGGCGTTGACCGTTGTTAAAGAAATTTGCGAAAATAAAGGTCTGCCTTTTATCGCCATCGAATCTTCTTTCAAATGGAAGGATATAGAAGATAGAGGGACGTTGATTTCGGAGTTTTTGCGTTCCATTTGCGAGCAAGCCGGAAGAGACGCCGGGAGCGCCAACTTTGCGGCTTCGGCTAGCGCGGTTCTTGAAGATATGCAGCGGCTGCAAGACGGCGGCGAGGAACATCAATCCCAACTAAAGGAATTTATCGGCGTGCTGGCGGAACTATACAGCCGCGTTCATCTACCCTTTATTTTATTGCTGGATAAAACCGAATATTGTCCGCAGGAATTATTCGATTGGATCGGCGCGGATTTTGCGCGTCTTTTTGTCGAATCTAAAGCCTCGCCCGGCGTCGCGTTATTTTTCGCGGGAAAGGGCGAAAGGATTAGAGAAAGCCGTTGGCCCCGATTTTTCAAGAAAGCGTCCGCGCAATATAAATTGGATTTGTTCAGCCCCGAATTCACCGAACATCATATCGGCGCGCTCCCCGACGGGGGCATATACAAACCCGCCACAAGTTTGATCTACGACCTCTCGAACGGACATCCCTACAGCACCGAGATGATCGTATATGAATTGAACAGGCTCGGCGTGGACGCGGACGGAGTCAAAGACCAGCGCATGAAATTGGCGGAGAGTTTATACAAACAAGTGATACAACAACATATCCTCGAAGACGCTCCAGACTGGGTGAAAAAATTTGTCGAGATCGCCTCTGTGCCGCGCTGGTTCAAGCCCGATTTGCTCAAACGTCTTTTCAGCGAAATGGACGATTTGCCCAATGATTTCCCCGCGACCGCAGACGCAATTTGGTTCACCTACAAAGTCGCGGAATTAAGGAGTTTTCCGTGGAATCTTGTATTGGTCACAAAAGACGCGTATGAGATTGATCCGTTTCTTCGCAAGTTGATTCAAAAAGCGCTCTCCATCCTTCATCCGCAAGACACCGTCTTTTTACACGAGAAAATCAAAAAACTCTATATTGATTTGGACAGCCTCGACTTCGCGGTGACGTTGGAAATCCTGTTTCACACCGCGGTTGTTGCCACCCTGAGAAATCGAGACGCGCTTGTCGAAACAAAAAACGAGTTGGAACGTCAATTGCAGCGCTTTGATCTAACGCGCGATATGGATTTACAAAATGTCGTCCAGTTAAAACTCTGCCTGCCGAAAGATGTAGAACTGCTCGATTTGCTCGGCGAGGACGCCGTCAATCAACTTGTCGTCTGCATCGAAAAATATTTGTACTGCCCCCTGCAAAATTTGAATGTGACCAGCGTGTTTTCCTCGCCCGCCGAATTCCGCACGAGCTGGTCGCTTGCTAATCAATCCATGTCTGCCGCGCAAAGCGTGTATACGCATCAGCGTTACGAATGGAACGAGTGGATGCAAAACATGAGGGATGTAGGGCGTTCCGCTTTTTCGGCTTATATACCGCGCGAAACGCAAAGATTTCTGCAAGACCATAAAAATACCCCCTTGCAATTAACCATAAACTACAGCCACATCCCCTGGGAATTATTCCATGACGGCGAGGATTTTCTGTGTTTGCGTCACGCCATGGCGCGCAAACCGCAAACGCTCGAACAATCCGTTATTCATCAACCCATCCCGAAAAACTCCAAACACGCGCTTGTTATTGGAAACCCAACATGCGACCTGCCCGAAGCCGAGAAGGAAGCGTTGGCGGTCGCGGAATTGCTCAAAGCCCATGATTGGCAAGTGGATGTTCTTATAAAGAACGACGCCACGCTGACCGCATTTGCCATTAAGTTGAGGAATAAAGCCTACCGCCTGATCCATTTTGCGGGACATGGTCAATTCAATGTAGACGCCCCAAACAGGAGCAGTCTGAAATTCCATGATTATCCCTGGCTAGCCGAAGAATTCGACCGCCAATTGAGCAGTCCGGCTTTCATCTACCTTAACGCTTGTCATACCGCGCAAACGTTCACCGAGAATAATCTTCCGTGCGGAGAATTTATGGAAGGCGTCGCCCTTTCTACCTTAAAGGGCGGCGCTTGCGGATGTTTAGGTCCACTGCGGGCGGTGCCTGACGATCTTGCGCGGGATTTTGCCATCGAATTTTATAACCGCGCGCTTAACGAAAGAACTTTGGGCGAAGCGGTGCGTCAGGCGCGATTAGTCTTACGCAACAAATCGCCTGAATTTTGGGCGGGATGGGTTTTGTACGGCGACCCGTCCCAGCGTTTGGTATAAGTCGTTAACTTGGAGGTTTCCATGTCTTTAGTATTTCTGCCTTCCCAAAGCAAGAAGATTTTTGTCGGGCGCGAAGAGCAAATCGAAAGGTTCAAAAAAATCCTTTTTGAAGATAACGCAACATGGATATTGCACATTCCGGGCGAAGGCGGAATTGGCAAAACGCGCCTGTTGGAACAATACGAGAAAATCGCCCGCGACGCATACGGCGATGATCTGGCGACAACAGGGCTGGTGGATTTCTACGATACCAGCAATCAAACCAGCATCGGGCTGCTTGACGAAATTTCCGCGAGATTGGGGTTTGATCCCCTGTGCGACTTCAATAAAGAGAGCCGCGCTTTTCAAGACCTGATTAACTCGCAGGGCGCGAATCAACCCTCGATGCAAGACCGCTTCGAGCAGGTCTATGAAAAATTCCTGATTGAAT
>JAQTWR010000254.1 GCA_028689195.1 Anaerolineales bacterium
TGACCAGTTCTCGCGCAGCGGCAAAACCGAATCCGCGCAGTGGGGAAAATTTGCGGCGCATTTGTTTTTGAGTCCGCCCGGAAATTTCGATGATTTAACGACGTATGAAAATTTGTCAAAAGCATTGGATGAGCAGGAAAAAATTTGGGCTGAAAAAGCCACGCGCGTTTTTTATTTCTCCACGCCGCCAACGATTGTCGAAACCATCGTACAAAATCTGGGAGCGGCACATCTCACCGATGACCGTCAACGCGCGCGCATTGTAGTGGAAAAACCTTTCGGGCGCGATTACGACTCCGCGTGCGCGTTGAATCAATCCCTGCTTAAAACGCTTGACGAATGTCAAATCTATCGCATTGATCATTACCTCGGCAAAGAGACCGTGCAAAATATTCTCGCCTTCCGTTTTGCCAACGCGCTCTTCGAGCCAATTTGGAATCGCCGTTACATTGATCACGTGCAAATCACGGTCGCCGAGCAGGTCGGCGTGGAAAGTCGCGGCGAATATTATGATCAATCGGGCGCGCTGCGCGATATGCTGCAAAATCATCTGCTGCAAATCATGTCGCTGATCGCGATGGAGCCGCCGATTGCTTTCAACGCGGATGAAATCCGCGCCCGCAAAGTGGATGTGCTCCGCGCGATTCGTCCCATCCCCGTGGATGATCTGCCGCGCTACGCGGTGCGCGGTCAATACGCGGCAGGCTGGCTGCAAGGTGATTATCTTTCTGGCTACCGCGAAGAACCCGATATTCAACCTAATTCTGCTACCGAGACATTCGCTGCGATCAAACTTTTCGTGGACAATTGGCGCTGGCAGGGAGTCCCGTTTTATCTGCGTACGGGCAAACGTCTGCCGCAAAAAGTTTCGCAAGCCGTCATTCAATTTCGACCTGTGCCGCACCGATCTTTTCCCGCATCTGCCAGCCTTGACTGGCAGCCGAACCGCCTCGAAATTGATATCCAGCCCGATGAAGGCATCGCGTTGAGATTCCAAGCCAAGCAGCCCGGCGTGACGCTGCGACTCAGCCCGCAGGAAATGCATTTCCGTTATGCAGAAGCCTTTCAAACGTCCGCGCCCGAAGCGTACGAGACTTTGTTGTTGGATGTGATTCGCGGTGACGCGACGCTCTTCATGCGCGCGGATCAAGTCGAATGCGCGTGGAAAGTAGTCGCGCCCGTGCAGGAAGGCTGGAGTTCGATTCCGCTTTCAGAGTCGGCATATTATCCCAGCGGCAGTTGGGGACCCGAAAGCGCGGAAATGCTCATCGCGCAGGATGGGCGCAGTTGGCTCGCGCCTGCGGTAAATGAAAAGAAATGAGCGTGCATCGCACCTTGCCCATTAGAAGAATATTGATGGGGGATTCTTCTGGTTTGCAAGAATTGCTCCAAGGTAAGGTGCGACGCATTACTCTACGCAACGAAAGGAGTAACCATGATTCGCGTTTTTGATAACCTTGAAAGTATCAGTCAAGCCGCCGCTGAAATATTTGTGGAAGCGGCGAGTGAAGCCATCGCCGCACGCGGACGGTTCAGCGTGGCGCTTTCGGGCGGAAGTGCGCCGCATCGTTTGCACGAAATATTGGCAAGCGAATCTTTCCGCGAGCAGGTGAATTGGAAATCCGTTCACGCCTTTTGGGGCGATGAACGCTGCGTCCCGCCTGATGATTTGCGCAGTAATTTTCGTATGGCGCGCGAGACGCTGCTGAATCATGTTCCCATCCCAGCGGAAAATATCCACGCCGTTCATGGTGAATTGAATCCAAGTCAAGCCGCCGCGCAATATGAATCCGAGTTGAAGAAATATTTCGGCGTTGAGCAACCCGTCTTCGATTTGATTTTTCTCGGCATGGGTGATAACGCCCACACCGCTTCGCTCTTTCCGCATACGCCTGTGTTGAACGAAAAAGAAAAATGGGTTGCAGATGTGTATGTCAAAGAACTGGATATGTATCGTGTGACATTCACTGCGCCGCTCATCAATCAGGCGGATCAAATTGTCTTTCTCGTCAGTGGTGTGGACAAGGCACACGCGCTTCACGAAGTTATTGAAGGCGCATATCATCCGCAGGAAGTTCCCGCGCAGTTGATTCGTCATCCGCTGTGGTTGGTGGATCAAGCCGCGAGTCACAAACTTGCCGAGCCAGCAGAAACAGAACTGGCAGATTGATTTTTTAAACACCAGCCACGGATTTCACAGATTTACACAGATGTTTTGAATCAATCCGTGATAATCCGCGTAATCTGTGGCAAAGATTTTGGTTGACGTAGAGCAAGATTTTATGGAACTTAATCAAACATTCGTCCCGGGTCACCCAGGCATTCCACCGCGTTGGACATCCAGCGCCAAGAGCGGAGTCGGCACGTCGCTCTCGAGCATGAGCCGCGCGTGGTTTACGCTCAGTCATGGAATCCTGAACGAAATTTATTATCCGCGCATTGATCAGGCTTGCGTCCGCGATATGGGATTGTCGGTCAGCGACGGCGCGGAGTTTTTCTCCGAAGATAAACGTAACGCAAATTCAGAGATTGAGTTTTTAGCAGGAGGCGTGCCTGCGTTTCAAATCACCAGCACATACTTTGAGCAAATCACCCATCACTGGTTGAATCGAACGGGCTTCGCGCCGAACGATCTTTGGGTTGGCAGGCTGGAGCGCTTATTCACCGCTGCCTTTGTCATTCACGCACATCCGCGTTGCAAACGACGGTCGAAAGGGCGCAAGCATAAGGTTTTATATCCGACTAGAACGGCCCATCACCGAAGCATTGCGGCAACCATCTAAACTATGAACGTCTCTGATTTTGGTACAGGAATTTATGTAGCTTGTCGGCTTCAATAATGAGACCTAATCCTGGTAGATCGAATGCCTCAAGTTTGCCTTTTCTGACCCAATCTCTGATTTGTTTGGAAGTGGCGCCACAAATCTGGGCGGCTTGATACACCGTAAAATAATTGCCGTGCGGGATCGGTGTTGGGGTGACTTTCTGTTCCCCGTCCGCGTTCAATTCTCTGTGCCCCTTTCTTTCCCGAACCTTTCTGCCATAGGCAGCGATAATCTGAGATCGGGAAATCTGTCGATAAACGGCAAAAAGTGGATGATCGTTTACGGGAATGCTTTAAACGAAAACACCCCTATATGTGGAGATGTTCGTTCATTTCTCGATGGCTTATTCTCTATGTGGTGGGTACAAAGTTTTGTGGCCTAAATTTATATCCGTATACCAGATTTGTACCCCGCTGGAATGATTACGATAACGTTGTAGGCTCATCGCCTACTCCCAAGGGTTTACAATCTCTATCCCAGTACCGCTGAAATCATCCACATTCCGGGTGACCAATGTTAATTTATGGGTTAATGTTGTCGCGGCAATTAGAGAGTCGATTGCAGGCAAAGTGACTCCAGTTGATTCCAGTCGCCCAACCAAAACTCCCCATTGCATCAAGACTTCCGTATCCAATGGAATAATCCGCCCATCAAAGCGGACTAATAAATCTTCCTTGAGCCAAGAGTGCAATTCTTGTTTTCGTTTCGATTTAGGTAATTTTTCTACTCCTTTTACGATTTCGCCGATCGTAATCACGCTCAAATAAACATCGTCAGAATCAAGTGCATCAACAAAATCCACAACTTGTGGATTTGGATGTTTGGTGACAAGTTCCGAGATGACGCACGTATCCAACAGATATTTCATAGTTCAAACCCTTTGCGCGGCAGAGATTTATCACGAACCAGTTCAAGCCCAGCCAGGGGAGAGGCCTGAAAGAATTCGGAAAGTTTTCCCCGGGATTTGCGCAGACTCTCATATTCCGCATACGAAATGACCACCACGGTTTTTTCGCCGCGCTTCGTGATCAATTGGGGACCTTGCTTTAAGGCGCGCGCAATCACCTCGCTCAATTTATTTTTCGCGTCCTGAATTTGCCAAGTTTCGTTCATCGTCACTCCTTTCTGTCTAGTCTGGCTAGATTTTACCGTTCTGCCGCGCAAAAGTCAAGAAACTTTGGCAACACTCAAGATTTCTCGCTTACATCCTTAAACGCAGTTTGAATCGCTTTCCGGCTGATTGCCTGATACGCGGCTGATAACACGCTTTGCAAACTCGATTCAGAAACAAAATTCGCTTCGCCCAATCTTTTCAGCAGCGGCATCTCGATGACGGGCGGACGAATGGACACCGCGAATCCTTCCAGCGGAACGCGGACATCCCAGAAATTTTCGATTTGCTCTTCGAGCGGAATAACAACTTCCGCCTCTTCCGCTTCCTCTTCGACGATTTCATCCCCCGCGCGACGTTTGCGGAGTTCTTGCATTACTTGTTCCTGCGTGCGTCCGCGCAGGCGGAAGATGAGAAATGGGTCTTCGTCGAAGCGCTCACCCAAAATATAATGCGCGGCCGCAATATGCTTGCACGGATTGGAATAATCGGGGCAGGAACAATCCGTTTCCAAATCGCCGCGTCTGGAAGGGAACAAACTGACCTTTGCCCGCTCGAATGCCTGCTCGATGTCTTGCGGCATTTCGCCCGCCAGCAATTGCGCGGTGAAGATGGCTTGCTCCGCCAGCGCATCAATTACATTATTCCATTCCGCGTCGGTCAGATGATTCATCTTGATGCTGATTTTGTATGGCGTCGGTCTTGAACCCTGCACGCGTGCCGCGATTTCATCTTTGGTCTCGTCAATCGAAAGTACCTGACCTTGACGCGCATATGTGCGCCCGCGCGAGAGACGACCCGAATCGACGAGCCTTTCCAATGCGGCAATCCACCGCTGCGCCCACCAACTCCTGGCAAATGTCCCACGCTTGCTTTGGGATTTAATTCCATCTTCGGTCTTGATGGCTTTGGTTGGTTTGAAGTAGTAATCGAATGGCATTATTCTCTCCTCAACGCGAC
>JAQTWR010000005.1 GCA_028689195.1 Anaerolineales bacterium
GTGCCGGCGGCGTCGTCAGCGACGATTACGGATTTGGTTTTTTCGCAAGCGGCTACGAGAGCGGCGGGATCAAAGGCAGAGAGAGCCGCGCGGTCGTCATAGAGGGTACCTTCGGGGTCAACAACCACAGAGATATCATCCACGCCAACGCCGAAGAAGGGTTCGCTCAGCAGGAATTGCGGGGAGGAAGTGCCGCCCTGCAAAAGTCCGCGCTGGAAGGAGTAAGCGACATCGCTGGCGGTCATCACATCGCCGTTGTGGAATTTCACGTTCGGGCGGATGTGGAAGGTCCAGGTCAAGCCGTCGGCGGAAACTTCCCAAGATTCAGCCAATTGAGGCACGAATTTATCGGTCGCGCCGCCATCAAAGAACACAAGGGTTTCGTAAACGTTCTGAACGACTTCGCCGCTGCCAGTATCATAGGTGCGGGCGGGATCCAAAGTTTCGGGATCGCCGTAAGATACGTTGTTATAGACGGTGGGATTCTTGGGGTCGCCGTCTTTGGTGATTGCATAATAGTAATCGCCAGACATAGACGGGTTGTAGACTCTGCCGGTCACCCACTTCTGTTCGTAACCATGGCTGATACCGCTGGTAAGAATGTTGCCGGGGGTCAGGTCATAGTACAGCTGATTCATTTCTTTGTAGATCGCATCGCGCTTGGCGGGATCGGTTTCGGCAACGCCCTTATCGAGCAAAGCCTTGAATTGATCCTTCATTTCAGCGGGCATATTCTGGCGTCCGCCATAAGAACCGGTGGTGTAGGGTTGATACCAGTTATGCGGATCGTGAATATCTTCCTGCCAGCCAGCGGTCATGGTCGGGATTTGTCCCGCGCGCTGGGAAGCGAGATAAGCGGGCCACGGTAAACCAAGAACTTCAACCGAGAACAGTTCGTTGACTGACGCCAAGTTGGAAGCTAAAATTTCGGCAATGGCTTGGCGGGTGGTGTTGCCCTGATTGTAGAGCATCTGGAGGCGGAAACCGGTCGTCCAGATGTCGCCTTCGGGATCGTCGCCAGCGGCGATGCCATCATGGTCGAGGTCGGCTAACTTGAACTCGGCGGCGGATTTTTCAACATCAAAGGTGTAGTGCGGCGCATTGAGATCAAAGCCGGGCATACCAGCTAAAGGAAGCTGATAGGATTGAACGGCTTCGCCTTGAAGTACGTCGGCGATGAAGGTGTCCCAGTCAAACGCATAGTTGAAACCTTTGCGGATGTGAACGTCAGAAAAGAAGTCCGGGGGAACGCCATTACCATCCAACATACCAGAGCCAATGTATTTGCTGGTCGGACCTGAAGCGGGCGCTTCGGTAGCCGCAGGGGCTTCGGTAGCGGCAGGGGCTTCAGTAGCGGCAGGCGCGGGAGCGCCGCCGCAGGCGGTTAACGCCATGCTGAGAACAACCAGAAGGCTCAATAAAACAAACATTTTACGCATTGTTTCTTCTCCTCAAAAAATAGTAGTGATTTTTGGATACGACATATAACATGATATTTTAAACTTCCCTGACTAAACATCACCTCCTTTATATTATGAAACCATATGACAAGCCACAAAGTGACCTGATTTTACTTCGCGGAACTCTGGACGCGCTTCGGCGCAAATTTTATCGGCAATCGGGCAGCGCGTGCGGAAGCGGCAACCCGAAGGCGGATTGACGGGCGAAGGCACGTCGCCTTCGAGAATAACGCGCTTGCGGCTCGCGTCTGCAACGGGGTCGGGAATCGGCACCGCCGAAAGCAACGCCTGCGTATATGGATGCAGAGGTTCGAGATACAAATCGTCGCGGTTGGCTAATTCCATAATTACGCCAAGATACATCACCGCCACGCGTTTGCTGATATGACGCACCATGGAAAGATCGTGCGCGATAAATAAATAAGTCAGGTTGAATTGCTCTTGCAACTCTTCGAGCAAATTGACAACCTGCGCCTGAATGGATACATCCAACGCGGAAATTGGCTCGTCGCAAATGATAAACGAAGGCTGTAAGGCTAAAGCGCGCGCGACGCCGATACGCTGGCGCTGTCCGCCTGAAAATTCATGCGGATAACGACCCGCGAATCCCGCGTTCAAACCTACTAAATTCAGCAGGTGCATTACGCGCTCTTGAATCTCTTTTCCGGTGGCTACGTTGTGGACGGCAAGAGGCTCGGCGACAATTTCGCCAACGGTCATACGCGGATTCAAACTCGCGTAGGGGTCTTGAAAAATCATCTGCATCTCACGCCGCATCCAGCGCATCTCTTCGCGCTTAAGCGAAACCAAGTCTGTGCCGTCAAAAAATACGTTGCCGGCAGTCGGCGTGTAGAGCTGTAAGATAGCGCGCCCCGTAGTGGATTTACCGCAGCCTGATTCGCCCACCAAGCCAAGCGTCTCGCCGCGTTTAACATCGAACGAAACGCCATCTACCGCGTGGACAGCGCCCACCTGACGTTGGAAAACGCCTCGATAGATGGGGAAGTGCATCTTGAGGTTTTCTACTTTCAATAGAACTTCGTTTTTAGTGTTATTGTCAGACATTATCGGGACCTCCCCGTTTTGACGTCAACCCAACATGCTACGCGATGTTCATCGGAAATTGGGTCAAGCGACGGGTTTTCTTTCCAACAACGGTCCATCACCCATTTGCAGCGCGGCGCGAAAGGACAAGATTGAGGTTTCTGATAAAGAACGGGGGGTTGTCCCTCGATGGAGAACAAGCGTCCTTGTTGTTTGCCGTCTACGCGCGGCAGGCTTCCAATCAAACCGATGGTATATGGATGAGAGGGGTTGGCAAACAAATCAATGACGGTTGATTCTTCTATGATGAAACCGCCGTACATCACCAACACGCGTTGAGCCAAGCCCGCGACCACGCCGAGATCGTGCGTAATCCAGATAATTGCCATCCCCAGTTCGTTGCGCAAACGTTTGACCAAATCCATAATCTGCGCCTGAATGGTGACGTCCAACGCGGTGGTTGGCTCGTCGGCGATTAGGATTTGCGGATTGCATGAAAGAGCCATCGCGATCATTACGCGCTGGCGCATCCCGCCCGAATATTGATGTGGATAATCGCTTAAGCGATCTTTAGCGTTTGGAATACCCACCATGCTTAATAATTCCGCCGCGCGCGTCTGCGCCTGTTGCTTGGTCATGCCCAAATGAAGCATGAGCGGCTCTTCCAATTGGCGTCCAATGGTCAGCACGGGATTAAGCGAGGTCATTGGGTCCTGAAATATCATCGCCATCTGAGCGCCGCGTACATGGCGAATTTCTTCAGTGGACATTTTCAGGAGGTCAGTACCCGAAAAAAACGCTTCGCCCGCAACTATCTTTCCGGGAGGAGAGGCTATCAGACGTAAGACAGAGAGCATGGTTACGCTTTTACCGCAACCGCTTTCTCCAACGACGCCTAACGTCTCACCTTCTTTCAAGTTAAAAGAGACGCCGTTTACAGCATGAACGTACCCTTCAGGGGTCTTGAATTGTGTCTCAAGCCCTTTAACATCTAATAAAATATCAGACATCCGCGAGGTCCTATTCTATATGGAATAAATACTACGTTACCGTTTATCAGCAACAGATTGGATTATACCCAATTCTTTTGGCGCGTCAACACAACAAATTGAAAAAATAATCACCGTTGCGCCATTATATTGATATGGTTATACTTGCGCGCATGGGTTTTTCCAAAAACGTTGGTCGCTATAAAATCATATCAGAGTTGGGGCGCGGCGGCATGGGAACCGTCTATCGCGCGCTCGACCCAAGATCGCACCGCGAGGTCGCGGTAAAAGTCTTGCCGCGCGAAATGCTGCACGACCTCACTTTCCGCGCGCGCTTCGAGCGCGAGATCAAAAATCTGGTTGGGTTGGAACACCCCAATATTGTAACAGTCTACGACGTGGGCGACGAAGACGGACAGCCTTATTTTGTAATGCGCTACATGAAGGGCGGGTCGCTCACGGATCGAATCAAAGCGGGAAAACTCTCCCTGCAAGAAACCGCCGTCGTTATCGAAAAGGTCGCCAAGGGACTTGCCTACGCTCACAAAAAAGGCTTGATCCACCGCGACCTGAAGCCCGACAACATTCTCTTTGACGGCGAAAACATCCCTTATATTTCGGATTTTGGCATTGCAAAACTATCAGGCTCGACGGGAAACTTGACCGATAAATCTATTGGCTCGCCCGCGTATATGAGTCCCGAACAAGCGCGGGGAGAGAAACTAGACGCCCGCAGCGACATCTATAATTTGGGCGCGATCATCTATCATGCGCTCAGCGGGAAACGACCCTACAATGCAGACACAGGCATTGGCGTTGCCGTAAAACACGTCACCGAACCGATCCCTGAGATTCTTAAAGAACTTCCCAGCCTGCCCGCCGAAATGGATACGGTCATCAAGACCGCGATGGCAAAGGACAAAGAGCGGCGCTACGCCACGCCCATTGAATTAGCCAAGGCTCTCAATCAAATCGCCTTTGGATATGAAGGCGACTTTACGCCCGTCAAAAAAGCGCGGGAAGTTTCGCTCGGAAAAACGGGATTTGCAATTACAGGCGTCATCTTGTTGATCGCCATCATAGGCTTCTTCCTGTTACGCAATCAATTATTTTCCCCCGCGTTAACCGTTCCGCAAACATCCACGCCGACTCATGCGCCGACCTCCACAACTTTGCCGACGAAAGCGCCGACCCAAACCGCCACTGCTACGCCCATCCCCGCGACGGAAAACGCCGCGCCATCGGCAATTCCCTTTGCGCCAGATTGCCCCGCAGAAATCGCCATCCCAACGCCCGTGATTACGGAGATAGATAAATTCTGCGTTGAAAAATTTTTCCCCTATACCACCATTGCGATTCCAGAAGGCGCGACCTTTGAATCTCTCGACCCCGGGTTTTCCTGCAAAGCGGAAAGAGCGCGGAACGGAAAATCCATCCTGTCCTGCACAGGCAAATCCTCGTTTTCTTTTGACTTAAAAGTTTGCGCGCCGCCATCTGCCGACCTTAACAAATGCCCGCAAAACGCCGCGTTCGATTCAGCCAATGAGTGCTGCGTCACAACCTTACCGCCTGAAGGCGCGGGCTGCGTCCTTCGCAGAATAGACATCCGCGCCTGTCCATAGCAAATGGGAAAACTCTACCTCGTCGCCACGCCCATCGGCAACCTTGAAGATATATCCGCGCGCGCGCTTCGCGTTCTGCGCGAAGCGGAAATCATCGCCGCCGAAGATACGCGCCATACGGGGATGCTGCTCAAGCGCTTTGAAATCAAAACGCCGCTCACCAGTTACTTTGAACATAACAAACTTTCCAAAATCGAAGTCATCCTCGAACATCTTTCAAGGGGCGATGTGGCGCTCGTTTCGGATGCGGGAACTCCCGCGATTAATGACCCGGGTTACGAGTTAATTCAAACCGCGCTCGCGGCAGGCTTTGACGTTGCGCCTGTTCCCGGTCCCTCGGCGCCGATCAGCGCGCTCATATCTTCGGGCTTGCCCACAGATTCGTTTTTATATCTTGGCTATCTTCCCCACAAAGCGAACGAGCGCCGCAAAGCCGTAAGTCAGGTTGAAAGCCTGACTTACACGTTGATCTTTCTTGAATCGCCGCATCGAATCATTGACGCGCTTGAAGACCTGTTGACCGTTTTAGGCGACCGCAAAATTTGCGTCGCGCGCGAAATGACGAAAATGTTTGAAGAGTATTGGCGCGGAGAAATCAGCGGCGCGATGGAGCATTTCAAATCGCAGCCGCCGCGCGGAGAGTTTACATTGGTGGTCGCGGGAAAATCAAAAGCGGAATCCGCCGCGTGGACGGAAGAAGAATTGCGCGCCGCGATCCAAAAAGAAATCGGGAAAGATAAATCGGCGAAAGAAATTTCCGCGCAGCTCTCGGAAATTTCAGGGTGGCAAAAAAAAGACGTGTACGCGCTAATCAATTCGATGAAATAAAAAAACTCCGAGGTTCTGAAGCCTCGGAGTTTTGCGTTATACATGCGGAGTAACTTTTGCCGCGAGTTTTTCTTTGGATTGGAAACCCGTCATACGTTCTTTGACTTCTCCGCGTTTGAAGAGTATGAGGGTGGGAATTCCCATTACGCCGTATTGAATCATTACGTTAGGATTTTGGTCTGCGTCGAGTTTTACGACTTTCACTTTGCCATCCCATTCGTTGGCGAGCTGCTCCACAATCGGCGCGATCATCTTGCAGGGCTGGCACCAGGCTGCCGTAAAATCCACCAGTACGGGCAGATCATTGTTAAGCACTTCGGTTTGAAAATCTGATTCGGTCACATATTTAACATCGGTCATTTTTGCCTCCAGCCAAATAGACGCGCTATGAATTTCGAATATTACGTTGACGCGTGGATTTTCGCGTGATAGAATACAGCCCGCTTTAGTTCTGGGCGCGTAGCTCAATGGTAGAGCATCGGCCTTTTAAGCCGTTGGTTCGGGGTTCGAGCCCCCGCGCGCTCACAGAAGTCCTCCTTTGTTGGAGGACTTTTTGTTTGGTTCGGCGTCCCCACAGGGGGGATGTTATTCAAGCCCCGCGCGCTCATTTGTTTACCAAAAACGCGCCTCTCTTTTTTGGAACAAAGAGAAGCGCGTTTATTTTTTTATTTTGCTGAAATTAAACCGCGTACGCCCGCGCGCGGTCGCGGACTTTGGCGGCAAATTGGCGGTCGGTCATCTTATCCAGCGTTTCGACAACGAGGATGTTCAGGTTGGGAAAGGCGGTTTTCAATCTTTTTTGAAATTCGAGTTTTGCCTCGCCGGGACCAAAAATCATAATTGATTCTACGCCGCGCAGATAAACGATTACCTCGTCGTAGAATTTATTCAACTGCTCCATAAAGTGTCTATCGCGCTGGTCTTCTGCGGAAAAAAATTGCGCCCCATACGGCGTTTTAGCGCGCGCGCCTCCTCTAAACCTGACGTGTTTTTGGCTGCTTGAATTATTGACCCGCTTTAGATCCTCCCCCTCGTCTCCAAAGGTCACGATTAAGGCTTTCTTGCGATCTATCCATAAACCGAGATGGCTTTGCATAGTACCTCCTAATTGTTCGACCTGATAACAGTATATGGGTTTTCGCCTCAAAATTCAACCGGCAGAAAGACGAACGGCGGAGTTTTTCAATATCCTCGCGCAAAATCAACTCGATATTTCAACGGTTTGCCTTCAACATACAAAAGATAATTTTCGATAAAAACCTTCGCGATGTCTGCGGGATAACTCAACGCGGAAGTGTGAAACGTCATCCGTAAATTTGGCGTCGTCCAAAACGGATGGTCTTCGGGGAGCGGCTCTTTCTCGAAAACATCCAACACGGCGGCGGCGATTTTCTTTTGAGTGAGCGCGTCTACCAGCGCGGATTCATCTACCGCGTTTCCGCGCCCGACGTTGACAAAGATGGCGCGAGGCGGCAACGCCTTCAATAGATTTGCGTCCACGATTTTGTTCGTGTCTTGCGTTCGCGGCAGAATGCAGACGAGGTAATCCAGTCCGCGCACAAATTCGAGCAACTGGTCGCCATGATAATAAGCGTCTACATGCTCGCTTGTCTCGCTCGCCCGCGTATATCCGCAAACGGTCATGCCGAAAAATTTCGCCGTCTGCGCGAGATGCGCGCCGATGGAGCCAACGCCCAGCAAGCCGATGGTCTTGCCGCGCAACATGCCAATATCCGCGTGCGCCCAGCGCTTTTCTTTTTGCGCCTGCTGATGAAATCCGATTTGTTTTTCATGGAAGAGCAAATGCCCGAACACAAATTCGGACATCAATCCGCCGAAGACTCCGCGCGCGTTGGTCAGGATGTAATCGCGGCGCAGGGAAATATCGAGCAGCGGCTCCACGCCCGCCCAGGTGGATTGCGCCCATTTCAAATTAGGCAGCGCGTCCAACGCGGCGCGAATCAAATTCGGCGCGCCGAGAACAATATCGCAATCGGTCGTTGGTTCTAACGCAAATTCCAAATTGGGAAAATTTTCCTTTTCGATTAAATCGCGGTATTCGTTTGCATCGTTGGAAAGGATAAGAAGTTTTGGCACGGAATCTCCTAAATCAAAAACACACCCGCAAGCGAGTGTGTTTTGATGTGGCGGGGAGGGCGGGATTCGAACCCGCGACCGGTTTTAAAGCCGGCACTCACTTAGCAGGCGAGCCCATTCAGCCACTCTGGCACCTCCCCATATTTGATTTGAAGTTTTCAAGTTGACTTGTTTGCAACCAGCGCTAAATAAAACCTCAAATATTTTGCTATTCTAACATGCAACCCTCAGCGGAGGGAGTGGGATTCGAACCCACGTTGGTGTGACCCAAACATGTTTTCAAGACATGCGCCTTCAGCCGCTCGGCCATCCCTCCAACGCGGAGCATTTTACCATACATCAAGACATCCAATCTTCAATCATCAAATTTGGAATGCGCTTAAATTCCCTTATATTATTCGTCGCTAAAACAACCTCAAGACTTAATGCGTGCGCGCCGATTAACATATCCATCGAGCCAATTATTTTTCCGCTTTTTTCTAAATATGCGCGCAATATGCCATACGCGTTAGCCGCCGACTGATCGAAATCGGCAACCTCAAAAGGAAGCAAAAATTGTTCCAAAACACGCATATTTTGTTCAGGCTGATTACTTTTTTGCGCGCCGTACATTAACTCGGCGACTGTAATGGTTGATAAACCAATATCGCCAAAAGCATGATTAACGATTTTTTTTATTAGACTCGGCGGTTTCTGGCGAATCAACCCGATACAAATGTTGGTATCCAGCATATATTTCATAAGAACGAACCTTCGCGCTCTTGAACAGGCAATTGAACGCGTTCGCTCATAAAATCTTCTGAAAAAAGGGAAAGGGAATCTAGCATAGCATCCCAGGAAGTTTCATAAGGTAAAAGCACCACTGTATTGCCAACGCGCTTGATGTAGACGCGGTCGCCGCCAAACCTAAATGCTTTTGGCAAACGCACGGCTTGACTTTTTCCATTTTGAAAGAGTTTAGCAGTTTCCATAAATCACCTCTAGTATATACTAATAATATATTCCTTCATTCTGGTTGTCAAGCCCCATGTTAAACAAAAAAGCGTCCTAAAGATTGTCAAAATCTTTAGGACGCTTGCGTTTTATTTTATCTTCTATTTCTCAAAAACGTCGGCACGTCCAAATCGTCGCTGTTGATGGCGGGTTGCTGCGGCGCGGGTTTTGAATCCAACGAGGAGCGCGTTTCGATGTTTGCGCTGACAGATTCCGTCGGGCGGGAAAATAGCGTGTTGGCGGCAGAGATTGGTCTATCGTTTCGCGCGGCGGGGCGTTCCAATGCGCGGCGCGGGACGCCGGCGCGTTCAAATCCTGTGGCGATGACGGTACAGCGGATTTCATCGCCCATTTCAGGATCAATCACCGCACCGAAGATCATATTGACGTCGGGGTGCGCGGTTTCGCGGATGATCGCCGCGGCTTGATTAACCTCGAAGAGAGTCATGTTCGGTCCGCCGGTGACATTGAACAGCACGCCGCGCGCGCCGTCAATGGTGATGTCAAGCAGTTTGCTGGAGATGGCTTGCTCCGCCGCGTCTTTGGCGCGGTCGTCGCCTGCGCCGCGACCTACTGCCATGAGCGCCGCGCCGCCTTCGGACATAATCGCGCGCACATCGGCAAAGTCGAGGTTGATCAAACCGGGGATGGTGATCAGCTCGGAGATGCCTTGAATACCTTGATGCAGCACCTCGTCCGCCATGCGGAACGCGTCTTGCAGCGAGGATTTTTTATCCGCGAGTTGGAGCAGGCGGTCATTGGGAATGGAAATAAGCGTATGCGCGTGTTCCTTCATTTTGGTCACGCCCGCTTCGGCAGATTGCGAACGCCTGCCGCCTTCAAAAGTGAATGGACGGGTTACAACGCCAATGGTCAGCGCGCCGCATTCTTTGGCGACCTGCGCCACTACGGGCGCGGCGCCCGTGCCTGTGCCGCCGCCCATGCCGGCAGTGACGAAGACCATATCCGCGCCTTTGAGGACGCTGTACAATTCGTCGGAGGATTCTTCCGCGGCTTTGCGACCAATTTCGGGGTCGCCGCCCGCGCCGAGTCCGCGCGTAAGTTTATCGCCAAGGCGCACGCGAATCGGCGCGCGCGAAAGCATCAGCGCTTGCGCGTCGGTATTGGCGGAAATAAATTCAACGCCTTGAATACCTTCTTCCATCATGCGGTTGACGGCGTTCTGTCCTCCGCCTCCCACGCCAATTACTTTGATGCGGGCAAAGGCTTCAGTGTTCGGGTTTCTTTTATTTGAGTCCATGCGTTTCTCCTTGGCAAGGTATGCCTTATCTTAAACGAAAATGCGATTTTTTAACAGGGTTAAGTATTAATTGATAATCAAGGAAGGAGTCTTTTCATCCAATTTTTGATCGCTTCAAAATCCATAAAGCCATCTCCTCTCGATCTACGGCGGCTTCGGCTTTCAACGGTAATAATCGCGTCGTGATCTCTCATTGCGGTTGCCCAGCGCAGCAAACCAACGCTGGTGGAATATGCGGGCGAGCCGAGTTTGTCAATAAGTCCCGTTAGGTTTTCGGGCTGCGCGATACGCACGGGCATTCCCATGACCGCGCTTGCAACGCGCTTGATACCCGGCAGCGCCGCAACGCCGCCGGTCAACACCATGCCCGCCGGAAGCAATCCGTCATATCCAGAGCGTTTGACTTCCTGCATGATCAATTGGAAAATTTCTTCGACGCGCGCTTCGATAATATGCGCGAGGTCCTGGCGGTTGATGTTTACGTCGACGTCCTCGCCAAACGGGCGGATGGAAAAATATTCTTCGGCGCCTACTTCGGCGCGGATGGCGTGACCGTATTGTTTTTTCACTTCCTCCGCCTGCGCCACAGATAAGCGCAAACCGTGCGCGATATCTTGCGTCACATGATTCCCGCCGACGGCAAGCACCATCGTGTGCCACACATCGCCGTTGACGTAAATCGCTAAATCCGTCGTGCCGCCGCCAATATCGCAAACCGCCGCGCCCATCTGACGTTCCTGCTCGGTCAGGACAACTTCGGCTGAAGCGAGCGGATTCAAAACGAACTGCTGAATCTCGACGCCCGCCGCGCCCACGCATTGACGGATGTTATCCATCGTCGCGGCAGCCGCCGTGATGATGTGCGTTTCCACTTCGATCTTATAGCCGCGCATTCCCAGCGGAGCGCGCACGCCTTCCTGCCCGTCCACGGTCATGCCGCGTTGGATCACATGCACAATTTCGCGGTCATGCGGAATGGCGACCGCCTGAGCCTGCTCCAATGCGCGATTAATATCGTGCGCGTCAATGATTCCGCTCGGCGCGCCGGTCGAGCCGCGACTGTTCACCGATGAAACATGCGCGCCCGCCAAACTGACCAGCGCAGTGGTAATCTCCAAACCAGACGTGCTTTCCGCTTTTTCAACGGAACGCTTGATCGCCTGCGACGCGGCGGCGAGGTCAATCACAATTCCCTTGCGAATGCCTTCCGAAGGTTCGATACCCACGCCAAGAATGCGGATGGAATTTTCGTCCTCCACCCGCCCGACGAGCGTGCAAACTTTGGTCGTGCCTACGTCAATACCAACAACAATTTCATCCATCTTATTGTCCGTTATTCGCGGTCGCGGGTTGAACTTCATCCGACATGCGATAGTAGGGCGCGTCGGGATAAATCACGCTGATAAACGTCGGCGAAATATTCCGCTCTACAAGCGATTGCGCCAGCGTTTGATACACGCGCGCCTTCAACGACATATCATGCGCGCTCGACCCAAAGAAAACCTTCCAGCCGCGAGAATCCTGCCAGCCGAGTCCGTATGTCGCGTCGTAGAACATCGTCGTATCGGCGGGAACGTTTGGCGCAAGAGTCAAAACCGCGTCTACCAATTCCTTTGACATGAAGGCTTGCAAGGCAAAGGGATTATCCGAAGGCGGCGCAATTTGAGGCGGGGTCGCCAGTCCGATCACCGAGGCAAGTCCGCCTACGTTTCCATGCGGGCGGAATGCGACGCCCTCCGCGTCAATCCAAGTGTAGGCGCCGTTTTGCTGCCACAAAATTACAGGCTCGCGCTCGACCACCGTGACGTAAACATGGTTCGGCAAGTACACGTCCACCTTTGCGGAAAGCAGTTCGGGGTAATTCATTTGCAAACGCTGCGCGGCGTCGTTGGGCTGCACGGTAAAAATAGATTGTCCCAACACGCCCAGCGCGGTTGTAATTTCTTCGCGGCTGATGCGGTTATTTCCAAGCGTGGTTATGCTGGGGACTTTGAAGAACGGAAGAGTCAACGCAAGATAGATCGTCAACCCGATGAGAGCCGCAACCCCAAGCGACGCGGCGCGCCACCCGCGATATTGATTCGACGAACCGAAATTTGGTTTACGCAAATGAATATCCGGCACGCCCAGCGCAACGCGATAGCGGCGCGGCTTTTCAACAGCGACGAAAGTCGGCTTGGCGTAGGTTGTCGCGCGCATTTTGACCGTTTGAACGGGCTTCACAGCGCGCTGCGTGGTTTGATGCAATTCCTTCGCAGAGCGTTGCGCGCGGCGCCGACGGGCAACTTCGGCGCGGCTGAGTTCGTGTTTCTTATCGCTCATGCCGTCCTCCGACGTTCGGTGCGGTCGCGCTGCGCTTTGCGTTCCAGCGCGAGTTCGATCAAGCGATCCACAAGCTGCGGATAAGTCATGCCGCTAGCTTGCCATAATTTCGGGTACATGCTGATCGAAGTAAAGCCCGGCAAGGTGTTGAGTTCGTTCAAATAAATTTTGTTCATTTCCACATCAACGAAGAAATCTGCGCGCGCCATGCCCGCGCAATCAATGGCTTTATAAGCGCGGACGGCGTATTCGCGGATTTTGTCGCTCATCGCGTCGGGGAGTTGCGCGGGAATCAGCAAGCCCGACGTGCCGTCCACATATTTTGATTCGTAGGAATAAAACTCGCGGCTCGGCAGCACTTCGCCGCACACCGAAGTTTGCGGGTCTTCGTTGACCAACACGCTGACTTCGATCTCGCGCGCGTTTGTAGCGCCCTTTTCAACGACGACGCGACGATCATAACGCGCGGCTTCCATTAAGCCTTCGGCGAGGTCGGAGCGCGAATTGCATTTGCTGACGCCAACCGACGAGCCGAGATTCGCGGGCTTCGCAAAGAACGGATACGCGCCCATCTTCTCGATATTTTCAATGACGCGATTCATATCGCTTTCGATTTCGCCGCGCAGCACAAGCAGCGACTCGACGATGGGAATATTGTTCGCGCGCATCACGTCCTTGAAGACGCCCTTATCCATGCCAACGGACGAACCCACCACGTCCGCGCCGACGTAAGCCGCGTCGGCAAGTTCGAGCAAACCCTGCATTGTGCCGTCTTCGCCAAAGGGTCCATGCAACACAGGGAAGAAAACGTCAATGTCGGCGAGTTTCTCCAACAGTTCGCCCTGCGCGGTGTTGCGTAAAACGTAAAGCGCGGAATGCGAAGGCTCGCTCGGCAAGACAACGCGATTCAAATTTTGCAACTTTCCCTGCGAAAAAGATTCAAGCGTATTTTCCCCATTGAATCATTCGCCGTCCAGCGAAATTCCAACTTGCGTTACTTCGTAGCGGGCGGGATCGAGCGCCGCCAACACAGAGCGCGCGGACATCAACGAAACGTCATGCTCGCCTGAACGACCGCCAAAGAGTACTGCCACTCGAAGTTTTTTCATATCGTCTCAACGTTTTAACGTTTGCGCGTTTAAACGTCCCATTCTCCAATCAACTCGACTTCCAATTCAAGATGAACGCCAAATTTTTCGTAGACCGTTTTTTGCGTTAAGAGAATCAACGCGCGGACGTCTTCCGCTTTGGTCTCGCCGTGATTGATAAAAAAATTCGCATGTATCGGGCTGATTTCAGCGTTGCCGATGCGCGTTCCTTTCAAGCCCGCCGCTTCGATCAAACGACCCGCGTGATCGCCCGTTGGATTTTTGAACATCGAACCCATGCTTGCGCCGGGCGGTTGCGCGGCTTTGCGCCTTTCGCTGAACGATTCGATTTTAGCGGAAACTTCTTCTTTGCTTGCATTTTTTAATCTAAGCAAAGCCGAAAGAATTATTGCGTTTTCATTGCCGTTCTTTAAAACGCTCGCGCGATATGCGTATTGCATTTCGTCGGCGGATAATTTTTTGCGCCAATTCTTCGTCAAAACTTCAGCCCAAATTAAATTCTGCGATACGTCGCCGCCGAACGCGCCCGCGTTTCCATACACCGCGCCGCCGACCGTGCCGGGAATCGTCGCCGCCCACTCCAAACCGGATAATCCCTTGGAGGCGCAGCGATTGGCAAGGTTGCTGAACACAACGCCCGATTCGCACCACACTGCGGGTTTGGCGCCTTCTTCAAAGCGGACGTCTTTTGCGCGATTCAAAACGACCGCGCCGCGCACGCCTTTGTCGCTGACCAGAACGTTCGAGCCGCCGCCGATAATGGCGTACGGAATCCCCTGCTCCCAAATAACCTTCATCGCGTTGGCGAGTTCGTCCGCGAAACTGACCGTGAGGAAAATATCCGCCGTGCCGCCAATCCGCGCGGACGTATACGGCGCAAGCGAAACATGCTCTTGCACGGCGACGCCAAAGTGAAGGCGCAATACGTCGACGGGACGGGCGGGCGTGGTCATCATAAGATCGTGGCACAGCATTAATGCTGTGTTACAAACTCTCCAAAATTTTCGCGCTGATTTGATTCGCGTCGCCGGCGGAAAGCACCAGCAACACGTCTCCAGCGCGGAGATTCTTCAACAAATAATCGGTCGTCGCTTCAAGCGAGCCGCTGTAACGCGCGGCGGAATGCGGCATGGCGCTGACGACCTCGGCGGAGGAAAATTCCTGCTTGGCTTCGCGCGAGGCGTAAACTTCGGTAACTAAAACTTCGTCCGCGTCGCCGAATGCGCGCGAGAATTCAAAAAATAAAGCCTGCGCGCGCGAATACGTATGCGGCTGCCAGACCGCCCAAATGCGGCGGTCGGGATAACGCGCGCGCGCGCCCGCAAGCGTGGCGCGAATTTCGGTGGGATGATGGGCGTAATCGTCAATCACGGTTACGCCTTTTACTTCGCCGCGAATTTCAAAACGACGCCCCGTTCCCGTAAATTTTCCCAACGCGTCCGCCGCCTCTTGAAGCGGGACGCCCAGCGCAGCCATCACAGACAACGCCGCGAGCGCGTTGCGAACGTTATGCTCGCCGGGGACTTGCAGCGAAACGTTCATTTTTGAAATCGCGCCGCTCATATTCGTCATCGCAGAAAAATCAAATCCGCCGCGCGTGTTGGGTTTGGGCGCGCGCGCCTGCATCCACTGCGGGCTGTTGATGGTCATTTCGGTTTGAATGCTGTAAGACAACACGTTGATATTTTTTTTGCGCGCATAAGAAAGCAAAGAGACCGCGCCTTTATCTTCCGCCGATGCGATCAGCGTTCCGTCGGCTGGAAGCAAATCCACAAATTGTTGAAACGCGGAATACATATCTTCATACGTCGGGTAACAATCGGGATGGTCGTGTTCGAGATTTGTCACCACCGCGATATGCGGCTTCAACCCAAGAAACATGCGGTCATACTCGTCCGCTTCGATGACGAAGAACGGACTTTTACCCGCGCGCGCGTTGACCTTCAAATTATTCAACGTGCCGCCGACGATAAACGACGGGTCGCGATTCATCTTGTAAAGAATCCACGAGATCATGGCGGTCGTCGTCGTTTTGCCGTGCGTGCCAGCCACAGCCACGCCGATTTTGTGCGCCATCAATTGACCGAGAAAATCGGCGCGTTTGTAAACGGGAATTCCCGCGTTACGCGCCGCTTCGACTTCTGGATTGGTATCGGGAATCGCTGAGGAACGAATCACTTCGTCCGCGCCGACGATATTTTTCGCGTCATGTCCGACGTAAATCTTAATGCCGTTATTTTGCAGGTCAGCCGCAAATGGCGAAATCTCGCGGTCCGACCCCGTCACTTCGTAGCCGCTTTCTTTGAGCAGGCGCGCGATGGCAGAAAGCCCCGAACCGCCAATACCAACGAAGTGAATGCGTTTATTCATAGTTTCTCGATTTCAGCTAGACGTACACGACAAGAATAAAAATCAAAATAATAATCACGGCAAAGTAAATACTCGGTTCGCCCAGAAAGCGCGGAGGCATGTACTTCATCATGCTCTCGATAGAAGCTGCGATGACGGGATCGGTTGCGCGACTCATAATATCGGGGTAGGGATAGTTCGCCATGTGCGTATAAAACAAAATCGTCCCGACCACCAGATACCCGTTGAAGCCGCCCAGCACCGCGCCAAAGAGCGCGTCTTGCAAACGCTCGCGCGCGGCTTTGGAAGCCAAACGCGGAACGGAGACAACCGATTGATACCCGAAATAAATCAACGCCATCAAAATGATCGAACGAATCCAAAAGAGCGAGCTGCCTACGGGGTCGAGTTCTTTCACGAGCGGAATGTATTTTTCCAAAAGCAGGTTGACCGCCAGCGCGGTAATTCCGCTGAACGAGACGAGCAATTCCTTCACCCAGCCGCGCATTGCGCCGATGAACGCAAAGACCAAAACGAACATCCAGAAGATATAGTACATACTCATCATAACGGCGCATCTCCTGCCAATTGGATCAACTGACTGGCGATCAAATCGGCTGCGTTAGGGCGCGAACATTTTTTCATCGCGGCGCGCATGGATTCAAGTTTGGTTTGATTCGACAATAAATCTTTTATCATGGTCAAGAGTGTATCGTTCAACAGGTCATCTTGCAAGATGACCGCAGCATGATTTTCGACGAGAAAATCGGCGTTGACTTTTTGATAGCGCCACGCATACGGATACGGCACAAGAATGGCGGGCAGCCCAAAGAAGGGATATTCTCCCAACGTGGACGCGCCCGCGCGCGATAAAACCAAATCGGCAGATGCGAGCGCCGCGCCCATTTCATGCAGATACGGCATGGCGTGATAACGGGACTTTAATTCGGCGGGCAATTCGTTCGCCGCTTTTTCAACGACTTCCCAATCCAATTGACCTGTGATGTGGATCACCTGCGCGAATTGGAGCAACGCCTTCAAATGAGTCAGCGCCGCCATGTTGATCGAACGCGCGCCTTTGCTGCCGCCAGTGATGAGCAGGGTTGGGAGTGAAGAATCCAACTCGAAACGCTGAATCCCTTGCGCGCGCGACCAGACTTGAAGGTCGGAACGCAGCGGGTAGCCCGTGACGGCGAGTCTATTTGGGCGCGAGAAATATTTCGTCGAGGCGGAAGCCGTGGCGGTTATCACATCCGCAAAATAAGAAAGAAATTTGAGCGCGAGTCCCGGCTCGATATCGGGGACGTATAACACGGTGGGAATGTTGCGACCCGCAAGCGCCATCGGCGCGGCGACGTATCCGCCGGTGAAGAAGAGCGCGTGAGGTTTGAAGTCGCGCAGAATGCGGCGCGATGCGGAAACTCCGCGCGCGAGTTTGGCGAGGTTGGCGGGCAGCGCGCGCAAGCCAACGCCATGCACGCCCGCCGCAGGAATGGAACGATAAAGGATACCCGCGCGTTTCACGAGTTCCTCTTCCATGCCGCCTTCGCCGCCGACCCATAACGTTTCAACGTTGGAATGTTTAAGCGTTAGGGCGTGGTGAACGGCGAGGGCGGGATAAACTCCGCCGCCCGTTCCACCCGCGCAAATCAACAACCGCACCGTATGACCTCCGTTCCTGTTCTGGCGTAGAAGAAGAAATTTCCTTGCCAGATTGACGCGAAATATTAAAAAGAATTCCCAGCGCGGCAAGCGTAGCCACGAGGTTCGAGCCGCCCGCGCTGACAAAAGGCAGGGCGTTGCCTGCGAAAGGCAAAAGCCCAACCATGACAGCCATGTTAAGCAACGCTTCAAACGCGATCCAAGTCACGAGTCCTGAAGCGAGCAGCGAGCCGAGCGTATCGGGCGCGCGGCGCGCAATGACCAATCCGCGCCAGATGAGCGCCGCGTACAAAGCGATCAACGCCGCGCCGCCGACGAGTCCAAGTTCTTCTACAACGACCGCGAAAACGCTATCGGTTGGCGGAACAGGCAAGCCGGTCAATTTGGATTGCGATTGCCCCAAACCCACGCCGAACCATCCGCCGTTGACCACCGCCTCAAACGAACGGCGCACATGATACGAAGCCTGCAACGGGTCTTTGAGTCCTGCAAAGAAATCAGCCACGCGTGTGCGTCCGGTTAAACTCACAGATGAAACGACCCACGCGGCGATGACGGCGACGACGAGCAAGCCGCCGATTTGTTTCAAGTCGCCGCCCGCAAGGAAGAAAAGCAAACCGCCAAGAATAATCACCGTCGCGGCGGCGCTTAAATCGGGCTGCTGATAAATCAATCCGCCGACCACGCCGAGAATTACGCCGAGCGGAACCAAACCAAAAGACATATCGTGCAGATATTCTTGTTTGGCGTACAACCAAACGCTGAGATAAAGAATCGAAATCAACTTCGCCAATTCAGAAGGCTGCACCGAACCGCCGAAAAGAGCGCGCTTCGCGCCGAAGCGAATTCCGTTGGTCAACAAAATGGCGACCAGTAAAACAATCGTCAGCGCCATGGCAGGCACAACCAATTGGCGCCAGCGGTGATAATCAAAGAAGGCGAGAAAAACCGCGAACGCCAAGCCAACGCAAAGCCACATCACCTGACGGTTGAACATATACATTGCGTCGCCATACGCGCCGAGCGAGAAATCCCACGAAGCCGAGAACAACATCAGCAAGCCGAAGATAATCAACGCCACCACAGAGACGAGCAGGGGCAGGTCGAATCCGCGCAAAAAATTACGCAGGCTGGGTTGTTGTTTTACGAAAGTTGAGATACCCATTTTGTAAACGCCGCTCCTCTCTCGGCAAAATCTTTGAATTCGTCAAAACTCGTGCCGCCCGGAGAAAACAGGACGACGTCGCCCGCGGAAGCAACCTCCGCTGCGGCGATGACCGCCGCTTGAAGATTCTTCACCCGCCGAAATTCGACGCGGCTTTTTTCTACCTTCGAGTTTTTTACCGCTTCTTCAATGAGCCCCGCCGCCTCGCCAAACGCAATGACATGATCCACGCGTTGATGAATTAACTTCGCGATCTCATCCCACGGAAGATTCTTGTCGCGTCCGCCGAGCATGAGCACAATCGGTTCGTCAAAGGCGTGAATATCCGCCATGCTTCGTTCTGGCGCAGTCGCAATCGAGCCGTTGTACCAGCGCACGCCGCGCAGTTCGCGGACGAGTTCCAGCCTGTGCGCCACGCCGCGAAATTCTTCCACGGCTTCGAGCATATCGTCCAATTTGAATCCAGCCTCGTGACCGATGGCAAATGCGGCGAGCACGTTCGCCACATTATGAGCGCCGGGCAATTTTATTTTCTCGCGCAACATCAACGGAAGATAAGCGTTGCCATCGCGCAGGTTTAACAATCCATCAGTCAAGTACGCGCCGTTCAAACCCTGATCCAATTCATGCAAACTGAAAGTTAACAACTTGCCTTTGACTTTATTCCGCAAATCCCACGCGCCTTTATCGTCGCGCCCAAGAATGGCGGTATCTTTTTCAGTTTGAAATTCCAAAATATGCGCCTTCGCATTTGTGTACGCTTCCATCGTGCCGTGACGATCCAAATGATTGGGCGTAATGTTCAAAATTGCGGCGATGTTCGGCGAGATGGTCATCTGCTCTAATTGAAAAGAGGAGATTTCCAAAATTGCAAGATCGTTCGCCGTCATGTCATCCACATAATTAATTAATGGATCGCCAATGTTGCCGCCGACGAAAACCGAAGGATGAATTTTGAAGGATGAAGGATGAATAACGGACGGGTCTTTGCTCTCTTCATCTTTCATCCTTCCGCCTTCATCCTTTGACTTTCTCGCCATTTCGCCAACCAACGTCGTCGTCGTCGTTTTGCCCGCCGAGCCGGTAATGCCGATGGTTTTGCACGGCGCGACTTCCATGAAAATTTGTGTATCGTTTGAAAGCGGAATGCCGCGCTTGACGGCTTCCTGCACGATGGGCAACGTCAACGGAATGCCGCCTGAAAGACAAAGAACATCCGCGTTATTTAACAACTCCAATGGATGCCCGCCTACCGCCCAAGTCACGTTCGCATCCGCGAGGGATTCGCGCGCGGAAGTTAAATCCTCCGCGCCGCGCGAATCGCTCAAGGTCACGTTTGCGCCGTGACGGGAGAGCCAGCGCGCAAGGGCTATTCCTTGTCGCGCCGCGCCGAGAATGAGGGGGTGGGTGTTGTTCCAGTTGGTCATAAATTCCTACCGTCGTTGCGAGGAGCGACAGCGACGAAGCAATCTCCAAATTGTCAAGGAGATTGCTTCGGGCGAAAAGCATCGCCCTCGCAATGACGAATTTTTTACACTTGCGATAATCCAATTCCAATCAGCGCCGCCATCAAACCGATGAGCCAAAAGCGTTGAACGACCTGGGTTTCGCTCCAGCCGAGCAACTCAAAATGCAAATGAAGGGGCGCCATTTTGAAGAAGCGTTTGCCCTTCGTCATTTTGAAATAGCCAATTTGAATCACGTCGCTGACCATCTCTGCCAGCGGGATGACGCCAATCACCAACAGCATGGGCCACTGCCCCGTAATCAACGCGATGACCGCCAGCACCGCGCCAAGCGGAAGCGAACCCGTATCGCCCATGAACAATTCGGCGGGATGTACGTTGAACCACAAAAAGCCAAACAAAGCGCCGACGAGAATAAAACAAAAACGCGCCACATAAACCTGCTCTTGCATCAAGGCAATGCCGCCATACGCCGCAATGGCGGTAGCGGCTATCAATCCAGCCAGACCGTCGAGACCGTCGGTAAAATTCATCGCGTTTGATTCGGCGACGATGATGAACGCCGCAAGCGGCACATAAACCCAGCCAAGTTTGACCTCGAAGAACAAACCGGGAAAATACATTTCAGGCACGTCCATTTGATATTTCAAAACATACGCGATGATCAGCGCAAGAATTACTTGAAATAAAAACTTCGTGCGCGCGCGCATTCCGTCGCCTTTGCGTTTTCCGCGAATGCCTTCCCAATCGTCCGCCGCGCCGAGAATGGCGAAGCAGACCATAACCAAAATAAATAGTACCGTATCTGTTAAAATTTTATGTACAAATAAAGATATTCCGAGTTCTTTATTATTAGGTGATATTTGTATTTCAAATGCTTTGTCAAATAC
>JAQTWR010000255.1 GCA_028689195.1 Anaerolineales bacterium
CTTTGCAATCTCAAGCGTCGTTATCCTTTCCGCATGTAGACCCGCGCCTGCGCCAACCATGAGCGCATCTGATGTGGAAGGCACGGCGATTGCAAATGCGTGGGCGGCGGTAACGCAGACGCAGGCTGCCATGCCCACGTTCACGCCGACGGCGCTTCCGCCTACGCCAACGCTCCTGCCGACTATTATTCCCTTCCCAACCATTCCGCCTTTGCAGGCGACCGTCCCCGCGAACAACTCCTCTGTCACAGACCCGTGCAACGACATTCCGCCCGCCGACCCAAAAGGGACGACCGTGCAAGTCGAGTTTATCAACAAGTCTGACGGGCGCGTTGCTCCGCTTTCTTTTGGCATGATTAAACAAAACTCGCTGGGCGAATGCGGCACATATACGTTTTATCTGGGGTATCGCGAATCCAATACGCAAACGGTTCTGGCGGGCTGTTATTGGGCATACGGGTACGTTGATACGCCCTCCTCTGCGAAAAATATAGAATATTTATGCGTTACCGATACCACTAAAACGGTGGCGATTTGGGTTACGAACGAAGTGATCGGATTCCATTAAACAGGACTCACATAAAACCTTAAGTGAGTCCGCCAATCTACGCGAATTTTCGCTAATCTTTTCTTAAATTCGCGTGGATTGGCGTAGATTAGCGGATAAAAATTCTAACGCGTGGAATGATGCAACCCAAAATTAAATCCATGTTTCTTTTTTATTTTTCTATCACCCTCGCCATTTGTTCCAGCGCGTTGTATCACTTTATCGCCAAAAGCACGCCAGCCAACGTCAACTTCACGGCGTCGTTGTTGGTGACATACGCCGTCGCGTTTTGCGTGACTTCGCTCACGCTGTTTTTCTTTCCCGTAAAAAATGGAATGATGACCGAACTCAAACACCTCAACTGGGCGAGCGTGGGGTTGGGCGTTGCCATCGTCGGCATCGAGTTTGGCTTTTTGCTTGTTTATCGCTCAGGCTGGAATTTGGGAATCGCCGCGGTGTTGACCAATGTTGCCGCGTCGCTGATTCTGCTGCCCGTCGCGATTTTTCTATTCAAAGATAAAATTTCGTGGGTCAATATTGCGGGAGTTTTCGTCTGCCTCGCGGGGCTGGTGATGTTGAATTGGAAAAGGTAATTGGAGATTTGAAAATAATGCTTTCTCGCTTGAAATCCGCCGCCCGCATTCTCATTAAGGGCGAACAAAAAAACAAAACCCGCAACCCCATTCCCGCCATTACGGCGGAGGAAGTTGCGGAGGTCAAACAATTTTTCCCGCGCGGGAAGTTTTTCATCTTCGGTCATGCGCGCTCCGGCACCACGCTGCTTTTGCGTCTCGCGCGGCTGCACCCCGAAGTTCATGGAAATTATCAGGCGCATTTTTTCACGCGCAAACCGCTGCTCAAATCATTGGTGGATTCGCCTGAAGCGGAGGAGTGGCTGACGCGCAAGTCGAATCGCTGGAATCAGGGACGCGACCTCTCTCCGCTGGTGTTGCGCGCCGCCGCCGATATGATGATGGAACGCGACGCGGCGCGCGCGGGCAAGATGATTGTCGGCGATAAGAGTCCTTCGTCCGTCATTCACGGGCAGGCTGTGCGCGATATGCGCGCGGTGTATCCCGACGCGAAGATGGTCGTCATCATCCGCGACGGGCGCGACGTGCTAATCTCGGAACGCTTCCGCAATTTTGTGGAAGAATCAAAATTCCTGACCGCCGAAGATAAACGCATCATCGAAGATTTACGCAAAGACCCAAATCAATTTGCGAACGGAACGCGCTCGATATTCACCGAAACTTTCATCCGCCGCGTTGCCGGCGATTGGGTGAATGATTTGCGCGAAACCGAAGACGAAGGCAGAAATCTGTACGGCGAAAATTTTTTCGCCATGCGCTATGAAGACTTGCTCAATCGTCCGTTTGAAGAAATGTCGCGCCTGTGGAAATTTTTGGGCGTAAGGGAAATTTCCGCGTCGCTCGAGATGGAGATTAAATCCGAGATGGGATCAAACCCCGACGAGGAGTGGCAGTCCAAGCGCAACGAAGGCATCGCGTCGTTTCTTCCAAAAGGGCAGGCGGGGAATTGGCGGCAGTTGTTTACGGAAAAAGACAAATCCGTTTTCAAAGAAGTCGCGGGCGAGATGTTAAAAAACTGGAAATATGACTGGGAGGAAACAGAATGAAATTCTTGATTGCCGGACTTGGTTCTATTGGACGAAGACATTTTCGCAATTTAATTGCGCTTGGCGAAAAAAATATTATCTTGCTGCGCAGCCACAAAGCAACTTTATCTGACGACGAACTTAAAGATTATCCCGTCGAAACGGATTTGAACGAAGCGCTGAAAAAACATAAACCCGACGCGGTGATTGTTGCGAACCCCACCGCGCTGCATCTCGATGTCGCGATTCCCGCCGCTGAAGCGGGCTGCGCGATTATGTTGGAAAAACCCGTTTCGCATTCGTTGGATAGACTCGATGTTTTGCAAAACGCCGCGCAAAAAAGCGGAAGCAAAATTTTGGTGGGATTTCAGTTTCGTTATCATCCAACGCTGAACAAAGCGCGCGAGTTGATTCAACAAAACACGCTCGGAAAAATTCTCGCCGTTCACGCGCATTGGGGCGAATATCTGCCGCAGTGGCATCCCTGGGAAGATTACCGCGCAAGTTACGCCGCGCGCGCCGATTTGGGCGGCGGCGTGATTCGCACGCTCACGCATCCGCTGGATTATTTGCGCTTTCTGCTTGGCGAAGTCGAAGCGCTGTGGTCTTTCAACGGACATATCTCGCCGCTGGAAATTGACGTTGAAGACGTTGCGGAAATTGGATTGAAATTCGCAAGCGGCGCGATTGGCGGATTGCACGTCAATTACGTTCAACGCCCGCCAAAACATACGTTGGAAATTGTCGGAACAAAAGGGACGCTGTTCTGGAATAACGCGGATGGCTCCCTGCGCCTCGAGAGTTTTCCCGCGCCGTTTGGTTCTTACTCCGATAATCCCCCCGCGCCCGCTTCGCAAACTTTTTTCCCGCCCGAAGGATTCGAGCGGAATCAATTGTTTATTTCGCAGACGCGCCATTTTATCGAAGTCGCAAGCGGAAGCGCCGAGCCTGTTTGCGGTCTCGACGACGGCGTCCGCGCCTTGGAGTTGGCGCTGGCGGCGTATCAATCCGAAGCGGATAAATCCGTTGGAGATAAAAAATGGAACACAAAATAAATCGCCGCGAATTTTTATCCGCCGCCGCGTTGACGGTCTTTGTCGTTTTCCTGACTTACGGAATTCTGATTCCGCAGTTGGGTTTCTACCGCGACGATTGGTACATGCTGCTGGCGGGGCAGGGGCATGGTTCGGCGGGACTTATCGCCCTCTTCCAAACCGACCGTCCTTTCATCGGGTATCTGTACGCGATTTATTTTCGGCTGCTGGGAACTTCGCCGCTGGGCTGGCATATCTTCGCGCTGGTTGTGAAGATGGCGGGCGGCGTCTCTTTTCTATGGTTTGCGCGGCTGCTTTTTCCGCAGCACAAAACCGAGACGCTGCTGCTGACCTTGTTGTACGTCGTCTATCCGGGCTTCTTACAACAACCCGTCGCTGCGACGTATATTCATTTGTTGGTCGCCGTAACCGCCTCGCTGTTCTCCTTCGCGCTGACGGCTTCGGCGGTACGCTCGCAAAATCCCCGCGCGGCAATCGCGCTCAGCGTTCTTGCTTCTATATTGACGCTTTTCTACTTATTGATCTTTGAATCAATGATCGGGTTGGAAGCCGCCCGTTTATTTGTCATCGCCTATTTGCTGATGCAGACTCGCGGTATAAATTGGAAATCGGCGCTCAAGCGGACTTTTCAATGGGCTTTGCCCTATTTATTTTCCGCGGGCGCTTTTTTTATCTGGCGTGTTTTCATTTTCAAAGCCACGCGCCGCTCCACCGATTTAGACGCGCTGCTCTCCAAATATTCCGTTTCCCCGTTGCGCTCCATATTAACCATTTTTATAGAAATGGCAAAAGACTTTTTCGAGATGGTGTTTCAGGCATGGACTGTGCCACTTTATCAATTCACGGTTGGCGGCGATTACGTTGACCTGATTGTATCGCTTGCGCTCGCCGCGTTGACGATAGGCGCGATACTGATTTACCTTCGTTACTATCGGCGCGCAAACGAACCCGCCTCCGAATTCCCGTCCGCCGGCTTGTGGCTTGGCGGATTGATCGCCTTGTTCGCGCTGCTGCCAATCAACCTTGCCGGACGCAATATTATTTTCGCAGACGAATGGGATCGTTACACGCTGCACGCGGCGCTGGGCAGCGTCCTTTTGATGGGCGGATTAATATTCGGCGCGCTGCGCGATAAAGCGCGGATTGCCTTCCTGCTGGCGTTGATCGCAGTCGGCGCGGCGACTCAATTCCATAGCGCGGCGTACTACCGCGATTTTTGGAATTCCGAGCGCGCGCTTTGGCGGCAACTCTCGTGGCGCGCGCCCGCGTTGAAAAACGGCACGTTGTTATACGCGCGTCTTGCGCCCGGTTTTGGCTTCTTTGAAGATTACGAAATTTACGGTCCCGCAAATTTGATCTACACCCCCAACGCGGAAGTAAGACTCGCCGCGGATTTAATCAACGCGAAGACGATTCCGCTGTTGATTAAACAGGAAGTTAGAGGAAACACCAATCGCGGAGTTTACGTCCGCACAAATTATAAAAACGCGCTGATTCTCGTCTTCCCCGAAGCGGATTCGTGCCTGCATGTGATAGACGGACGCAAAATAGAACTGCCTGATTTCAGCCAAAGGGCTTTGCTCTACCTCGCGCCTTACGCGAAAATCGAGCGCATCGAAACCTTAGACCCGTCCATTTCGCTGCCTGA
>JAQTWR010000256.1 GCA_028689195.1 Anaerolineales bacterium
CCGAATTATAGTGTGCAGTGATGGGAATTGCAAATGCTGGACGATTGCAGTTTTGTGGGCAATCTGCCTTTTTTGGAAAAAGGCTGGGAGCAAAGATTTTTGCGTTTCTTAATAGTTGCCGTGATATATTCAATCGTCAACAATAATCCAACGCGCGTCATCTCAAAAAAAGGACTTACGCACCATGACCGACTTACATCCGCTCGCAGGCGTTTACGCCGCCGCCGTCACGCCGCTGAACCCCGCCTCAAAACTTGACCTTGAATCCATTCCCGTTCTGCTTCGGTTTCTCGCATCGCGCGGATGTCACGGCGCGCTGCTCTTCGGGACGACGGGCGAAGGACCATCTTTCTCCCCAAAAGAACGCGAAATACTGATGCGCTCCGCGCGCGTCTATCGTCAACAAATTCCCGATTTTCGCCTGCTCGCAGGGACTGGCACGCCGAGTCTCTCTGAAAGCGCGGAGTTGACCAAACTCGCGTTTGATCTCGGTTACGACGGCGTTGTGGTTCTGCCCCCGTATTATTTTCGCAAAGCGACGGACGAGGGTTTGTTCAATTGGTTCAGCGAATTGATTCGCCAATCTGTTCCGTCGAAGGGACATTTGCTCGGCTATCACATCCCCGGCGCGGCGGGCGTGGGCTTCTCGTTGGATTTGCTGGCGCGATTGAAAGACGCTTTTCCAGATCAGTTCGCGGGCATTAAGGATTCATCGCACGACGAATCTTTTGCCAGCGCGCTGGGACGGCGCTTTGGCGCGGATTTGCTGGTACTCAACGGCACAGATTCGCTTTTCCATCACGCCTTGAAAAATCACGCGCAGGGAGCCATCACCGCGCCCGCGAATTTAATCTCTGAAGATTTGCGCGAATTATGGGACGCCTATCAAGCGGGCAAAGACCCGTCCGAAGCGCAGGCGCGCGTCACGCATTACAGAAGCATCCTCGAAAAATATATGCCGTTCCCACCCATCTTGAAAGCGCTGATGAACCGATTGTTCGAGATGCCGCGCTGGGTAGTCAAACCGCCATTGGAAGAAGTAAGCGAAGACCTGCTCGAACGGGCGCTCAAAGAGTTTGAAGAATAACCCGCTAAGGTGACAGTCACTTTAGTGACTGTCACCTCGCCTTACCAATAAAATCTATTAGACCTCTTGCAAAAGTCCTCTTTCCAAATATATGTCGTTCTGAGCGGAGCGAAGAACCTCTACGATTATCTCAGAGACCCTTCGCTCCGCTCAGGGTGACACGCCTAAAGCGCGCAAAACACGTTACTTATGCAAGAGGTCTATTTAAGCAAATTTACCTTCTTCGTCCCGAACCGCTGACGAGCGAGACGTAATACAGCAGTTGCAGAATAGCGGTGACCAACCCCGCGACATAGGTCAGCGCGGCGGCGTTCAAAACCGCGTTCACGCCGCGGCGTTCTTCGTCGGTTTGGATGATTCCCGTTTGCGTAAGCAATTCCTTCGCGCGCGCCGAAGCGTTAAATTCCACAGGTAAAGTTGCCAGCGCGAAGACCGCTCCGCCCGCGAAGACCATCACGCCCAGCCACGCAATTCCCGCGAGGTTAAGAAACAGCCCGATCATAATCAATATCCAGCCGAGATTCGAGCCGATATTGACGATGGGAACAAGCGCGGCGCGGAATTTCAACGGGAAGTATTCTTCCGCGTCCTGCATCGCGTGACCCAGTTCATGCGCGGCAATCGCAACCGAAGCGACAGACGCAACGTTGGCGACTCCCTGCGAAAGATAGAGGGTCTTGTTGCGCGGGTCGTAATGATCGGTCAAATTTCCCGCCACGCTTTGAATTTGCACGCCGTACATGCCGCCCGTCGACATTAATCGCTGCGCGGCTTGCGCGCCGGTCAATCGACTAGAGGCTTGCACGCGGCTCCATTTGTTGTATGCAGATTTCACATACCATGACGTAAGCGCCATCAAAATAAAGGCGGGGATCATATATATAAAGTAAGTTGAGTTATAAAACATAACGTCTCCTTGCTGGTACGCGACGCGGACTAATGCGTGGGCGTAACCGTTGGGATCGGGCTTGGCATGGAGGTCGGCAGCGGCGTCCCGTCGAACATAGCCAGCAGCGTTTGTACAGCCGCGTCTAATTGCGGATCGCGTTTGGCTTTGGCGTCTTCCTGCGTGAAGTCAACCCAAATATCGGGGGAAAGTCCGATTTTATCAATCGCGCGTTTGTTGGGAGTCAGCCATAACGCGGCGGTGATTCCGACCGCGCCTTGATTATCGCTCAACAAGATGAAACTTTGCACAGAACCTTTGCCGTAAGATTTCGCGCCGATCAATTTAGCGCGACCATAATCTTGAAGCGCGCCCGCGACGATTTCAGAAGCGGAAGCGGAACCTTCGTTAATAAGCACCACCATCGGAATTTCCGTTGCGATGCCGCCGCCAACCGAAGTATGCGAAATGACTCTTCCGTCGCCGTATTTTTCGTAAACGACGATTTTGTCTTTGGGCAGGAATTCGGAAGCGACCGCAATGCCTTGGTCAAGATAGCCGCCGCCGTCGTTGCGTAAATCTAAAATCAAACCTTTTGGATTTTGCGCGAGCATTTCTTGAATGCCCTTCTTCAATTCCTGATCTGCGGTATTGCCAAAAGTATTCAACTTGACATAAGCGACGCCGTCTGCGCGCATCTCATATTCCACTAAAGGCGTGATGATTTTGGCGCGGATAATTTTCACGTCGAAGGGCGCTTTCTCGCCTTTGCGGAAGATGGTCAACAGCACTTCCGTTCCGTCGGGTCCAAGCACTTTTTGGCGCACGTCTTCGGGCGGGATGCCGGTCATATCCACGCCGTCAATTGCGATAATCTCATCGCCGGAAATCAAGCCCGCTTTTTCGGCGGGAGAACCCTTGATGGGGCTGATGATCGTCAGGTAATCGCCGTCGACGTCCACATACGCGCCGATGCCTTCATAATCCTTGCCGTTCAACGCCGCGTCGTTTTCTTCCATTTGTTTGGGGTCGTAATAATAATTACGCCCAACTTCCAATGTGTCCATCATGCCGCTGATTGCGCCGCGCATCAACGCGACGTCGTCTACGGGCTGCACAACATACGTCTGGTGGATAAGATTCCATGTCTCCCAAAAAGGCGAGAAAATAGTCTGCATGTCTTTCGGCGTGGCGGTTTGCTGGTCGGCAGACATGGTCGGCAGCGCGCGCGACAAGAGGGGCGTATCGGGTAAAAGATGCCCCGCGACAAATCCGCCTGCGAACGAACCCAGCACAAGGGTTAGGACGACAAGCGAGAGAAAAATATACTTTAAAGTTTTATTCATAAGCCTCCAATTTTACGGGTGACAGTCACCCGCTAAAGATACCAGTTTGGGATTAATGTTTGCTGAATACTTTGTACGATTTTCGTAAGAGAATTCGCCTTCTACTCTTTCTTCTCTTTTTCGAGTTCCTCCAACTTGCGGCGGAGTTCGTCCATGGAATCCTCTTTTTTCTTTGCGGCGTTGAAAGATTGACCGATTGTTTCCAAAAAATTCTTGTTTCCTCCCCGCGTCCATCCGCGCACAATGCCGTACATGATAAAGTTCGCGCCGACAACCATGACGATAAAAATCAAAGCCCCGATCACCGCTTTATTTCCTTCCATTTCGCGCCTCCAAAAAAACAATGCTTTGCGCGCCAGACGGCGCAACGACCGTATCATACCGTTTGACAGTCCGATTGCCAATACAATTGCGCGCCGCGTTTGTTTGTTATACTCCGCCTCATTCTATAGACAGAGGATTTTCATCCATGACCGACCTTGAATCCATTGCGCGAAAAATAACGGGCATTCTCTTTACGCAGCAATCCCTCGCTTCTGCGGGATTTATCGCCGCCGCGACGCTTAACTCCATCGTCGGCAAGGAACTCAGCGGGCAGTCGGGCTGGGCGGGCGCGCCGACGGCGGTCTATCTTCTGGCGGGCGCGTTCGCCGCTTTTATGTGGGGATACGTCTACGACGCAATCGGTCGCCGCAACGGATTGGCGACGGGCTTGGGTATTGGCGCGGTCGGTTTTGGCATTGCCTTTTATGCGATTGCGATTCATTCGCTTGCGGTCTGTCTTTTCGGCATGGTCTTGATGGGAATTGCAAACGCGGCGGTTCAACTCGGTCGCTTCGCGGCGGCGGAAGTGAACAAGCCCGAACATCGCGGACGCGCCATCTCAAACGTGGTCATCGGCGGGACTGTGGGTTCGGTGATCGGTCCCTTTGTGACTGAACCTGCGGGCAAAATCGTCGGCGCGTGGGGCGTGAACGAACTCGCCGGCGCGTATCTCGTCGGGGCGGTTTTATTTGCGATTGCGGCGGTTGTCGTCTTCATCGGTCTGCGCCCCGACCCGCGCGAAGTGGGCAAACAAGTCGCGGAAAAATATCCCGACGCGGAAATCCGCTTGAAGGGCGCGCGAAGCGTCCGCGAGATTTTCAGTCAGCCCGCCGCGCTCGTAGCATTGATCAGCATGGCGCTGGGGCAAATGGTGATGGTGCTGGTCATGGTCATCACGTCGCTGCACATGCGCGACCACAATCACATGCTCGGCGATATTTCGATTGTCATTTCGTCGCACACGTTTGGCATGTATGCGTTTTCGATTATCTCGGGGCGGCTCGCGGATAGTTGGGGGCGCGGACAAGTGATTATCGTCGGCTCTGCCACGCTGGCGCTCGCCTGCGTCGCCGCGACGCTTTCGCCCAACGTGCTGCCGCTTGGCGTGGCGTTATTCTTATTAGGGCTTGGCTGGAATTTTTGCTTCGTCGGCGGTTCGACCCTGCTTGCCGACCAACTCTCGCCCGCAGAACGCGCGCGCACGCAGGGATTCAACGACC
>JAQTWR010000257.1 GCA_028689195.1 Anaerolineales bacterium
TGCCAATGTCATTCCGAGCGTAGCGAGGAATCTTTACGATAGTCTCAAAGACCCTTCGCTAACGCTCAGGGTGACAACTTGACGGGGATTTGAGAAGTTCCGATTGCTTTCTTTACGGTGTACTTATGCAGGGAATCTATATTAAAACCTGAGGAAGGTATCGCGCACGCGCTTGAAGGTGTCTTCGAGCGATTCTGGCAGCACGCGCGTCTCGCCCAGCGCCGACATGAAATTCGTGTCGCCGTTCCAGCGCGGGACAATGTGAATGTGAACATGCCCCGGCACGCCAGCGCCCGCCGCTTCGCCGATATTCGCGCCCATGTTAAATCCGTGCGGATTGTAGATATTCCGCAGCGCGGTCATGCACTGCGACGCGAGCTCCATCATCTCGCCGCGCGTTTTAGAATCCAACTCTTCGATATTGGATATATGCGCGAACGGGACGACCATCAAATGTCCGCTGGAATAGGGGTAACGGTTCAAAATAACATACGCAGACTCGCCGCGAAACGCGATGAGATTTTCCGCGCTGTCGGTTTTGGCTTGCTCGTTGCAAAAAACGCAGCCATTGATCTTAGTGTGTTTCTCGATATATTTCATACGCCACGGCGACCAGAGATGTTTCATAGGGGATAAGGGGTGAGGGTTACAAGTTGAAGGTCAAGGGTCTTTAGAATATTGACCTCATTATACCCAACCCAATCCGATTCCCGGCTTTGGAAATTACATAGGAGTGTCTAAAAGGATGGGCTTTCTTTAACGCGAAGGCGCAAAGACGCCAAGCCTCAAAGGTTTCTTTGCGTCTTCGAGTCTTCGTGACTTTGTATTTAGCCCACAAAGTTAGACACTCTCAATTACATTCGTCCCGCATCCTTTATCTTTTATCCCTTTTCGATTATCCTCGCCCCAATGCAACCGACCTTATTCTCTTCTCTTCGCCTCACCGTTTCGCAACTCACTTTTCATATCCGCAAGTCGTTGGAGAACGACCCGCAATTGCAGGATGTTTGGGTGGAAGGCGAAATCTCGAATCTTTCCAAGCCGAATTCCGGGCATGTTTATTTCACGCTGAAAGATAAGAACGCTTCGCTGCGCTGCATGATGTGGAAACCAGACGCGGCGCGCCTGCGCGTTCATTTGCAGGACGGCATGGCGGTTGAAGCGCACGGCAGAATCACGGTGTACGAGCCGCAGGGAAGTTATCAACTGGCGGTCAATCTCATTCAACCCAAAGGCGAGGGCGCGTTGTATCAGGAGTTTTTGCGCCTGAAAGCCAAACTCGAAGCCGAAGGGCTTTTCGATGAGGAGCGCAAGCGCCCCATCCCGGAACTTCCGCGCGTCATTGGAATTGTCACATCCCAAACGGGAGCGGCGCTGCGCGATATGCTCAACACGCTGCGCCGCCGCCTGCCGCTCGCGCAGGTCGTCCTCGCGCCTTCGCCCGTGCAGGGCGTCGAAGCGCCGCCCGCGCTCGTTAAAGCAATCGAGTCGCTTAACGCCCAATCGCCCGACGTCATTCTCCTCGCGCGCGGCGGCGGCTCAATCGAGGATTTGTGGGCGTTCAACGACGAGCGCGTGGCGCGCGCCGTTGCGGATTCAAACGCGCCTATCGTTTGCGGCGTGGGACACGAAACCGATTTCACGCTCTGCGATTTTGCCGCCGACCTGCGCGCGCCGACTCCCACCGCCGCAGCGGAGCTTGCGACCCAGACCACGCTCGACGACCTGCAAGCGCGACTCGCTAATTTCTATTCTCAACTTTCTTTTTCAATTCTGGATTTAATTTCCGAAAATAAATCATTCCTCGTCTCGCTCTCTTCGCGCCTGAGATACGTCTCGCCTGAACGGCGCATTCAATCCGAATATCAGCGCGTGGACGAGTTCTCGCGCCGCGCATTTTCCGCGTTGAATCATCGAATCGAATTGCAGTCCAAACAATTGGACGGAGTTTCCAAAAGATTGCAGGCGCTGAATCCCGAAGCCATTCTTTTGCGCGGATATGCTATCATCACGCGCGGCGAAGATAACGCGGTAGTATCTAAAGTGTCGGAGGCGCGCGGCGAAATAAAAATCCGCGTGAGCGACGGCGAATTTGAAGCGCGCGTAAATCACTAAATTGCTTGGAGCTTTTATGGCTAAAACAAAACCGATCTTAAAACCTGTGGAAGAATTAACGTACGAAGAAGCCCTCGCCGAATTGGAGACAATCGTCGCTTCGTTGGAGAGCGAACAGAATCCGCTCGAAGGCGCGATGAAACTTTTCGAGCGCGGACAAGCCCTTGTCGCGCGCTGCGGCGCGGCGCTTGAATCCGCTCAGTTGAAAGTTCAAAAACTGGCGGGCGAATCCATCGCCGCATTCGAGGATGAATCCGAATGACCATCGTTAATCAATTGTTAGATAATAAAGTTTTAATTGCCGTCATCGAAGGCTGGTTGATCGCGCAGGCGTTGAAAATTCCCACCGAATATCTGCGCTCGCGCCGTTGGATGTGGGCGATGTTCCTTGCGGCGGGCGGAATGCCGTCTTCGCACTCGGCGCTTTTGGTTGCGGGAACAATCGCGGTGGGCTTGTATCACGGATTCAACAATCCGCTGTTTGGGATTGCGGTTGCCGTCACCATGATCGTCGTGCATGACGCGGCGGGAGTCCGCAGGCAGGCGGGGATGCACGCCGAGCGCATCAACTATTTGTTTGAAGAATTAATCAAGGGACATATATGGGACGAAAACGCCCTGAAAGAAGTCATCGGACATACCCCGCTCGAAGTTCTCGGCGGAATAATTTTGGGGTTCGTCGTCGCAATCGGGCAGTGGATGTTGTGGAAGTAGCGCCGCGCTACCTGCGGATGATCCGTCTTTTGACCGCAGCAATCAACATTTGAAGTTCGGGCGCGCGCAGCAAAAATAGCGCGGCAAAATAAACGCCGCCGCCTATCATCACGCCGACGGGAACGAGAATCCACAGCGCGAGATTTTCTGCAAAATAAAGCCAGCCGTATAACGAAAGCCCCATGCCCGAAGCGGCAATCCCCGCAAGGGTAACGCCGCGCAGCATATAACCGCCCTCGATTCCATTCAAGCGTTTTCGCATGACGATGAACAACGCGGTCGCTTCCAGCGCGGTGGCAAACGAATTCGCCAGCGCCAATCCGCCGTGCGGCGCCCAGCCGATGGATTCAAATAATCTGGCGAACGCCACGCTGAAAAGAACATTCAAACCCATCGCAATCGAACCGATGACGACGGGCGTTTTCGTATCATGCTGCGCGTAAAAAGCGCGCGTCAAAACCTCCATGATGGAGTGTCCCACCATGCCCGCCGCGTACCAAAGCAAAGCCCACGCCACGATTTCCACCGCGCGCGAATCGAACTCTCCGCGGCGATACAGCAGCGCGACGATGGGCGCGCGTAGAATCATCAACCCGATGCTGGCGGGCAGCGCCAATAGAATCACCCCCCGAAGCGACGCGGCAAGCGACGCCCGCATTTGATCCTGCTGACCGAGCGCGTGCTGCGCCGAAAAAGTCGGCATCGCCGCAATCGCCACCGACTGCGCGATGACCGCCTGCGCCATGAGCATTAACGAAAATCCATAATATAAACCGCTGACGCTGCCGCTTGCCATTTGCGAAGCCAGCCACGTATTCACCCAAAAATTCAATTGCACAATCGCCACGCCCAGCAGACGCGGTCCCATCAAAAAGAAAACCTGGCGGACGTTGGGGTCGTGAAAATTGAACGAGAAAAAATTCGCAGCCCGCGTTTCGAGATTCGCGGCGAGTTTTATCAGCGCGGGAAGTTGAACAAGCAGGTACAGCGCCGAGCCAATCACCACGCCCCACGCGAGTCCGTAAATTCCCATCGAAGGCGAAAGAACGAGCGCGCCGAAGATAATTCCCAATTGATATAGGGCGGGCGTCAGCGCGGGAATCAAAAATATCTGGTGGGCGTTCAATATCCCGACGATCAATCCGCCCAAGCCAAAGAGAACGGCGGAAATTAGTTGAATCCGCAGCAGTGAAATGGTCAATATAAAAAGTTGAGGATCGTCCGAAAGCCCGGGCGCAAGCGCGTAGCGGACAACCTGCGGGGCGAAGAATGCGACGAACAGGGCAAGCAAACTGAGGGTCAGCGTAATCGCGTTTGCAATCGAAGAGGCGAGCCGCCACGCGGAAGCGTCCTCTTTTTTGGCGAGCAATCCCGTGAAGGTCGGGATAAAAGCGGAGCCAAGCGCGCCGCCCGCGACGAGTAAAAACAGAGTTTCGCTCACGCGGTTCGCCGCGAAGAACGCGTCCAGTTCTGGCGAGGCGCCGAAAGCGCGCGCTACGATTATGCCGCGAACGAGTCCCGTAATTTGCCCGAGAAAAATGGCGAACATCACCGTCCCGGCGGCGCGCGCGATTTGTCTGTTTGAGTTTGATTCGGTCATGGGGCGGGATTATAGCGCCGCATCCTTTATAATTGATTTGGGAGATTTCGATGAAAAAAATATTCGCCCCCATTTTTTTACTTTCGATTTTATTGACTTCATGCGCTGCTGCGCCCGCGACTTTGGACGCGCCGACCGAAACGCCCGCTACAGAAGCGGCTGCGCTCGCGGAGATTCCGCTTGGCGCAGGATATGGCGCGCGCGGCGCGTGGTTCGAGTTGTACTTCACGAATCCGCAGAGTCCGCTTGCCTCGCAAAAAACCGGCGGACCCGATGCTCCCCTCGTCGCGGCGATTGACTCTGCGCGGTTAAGCGTGGACGTCGCCGCGTATAGTTTGAGTTTGAACAGCGTCCGCGATGCGCTGCTGCGCGCGCACGAGCGCGGCGTGCGCGTCCGCATGGTGATGGAAAGCGATAATCTCG
>JAQTWR010000258.1 GCA_028689195.1 Anaerolineales bacterium
CCCCCGCGTTTGAAAATCATTCTCGTAGACCATAACGAACCGCGTCAAGCCATTGCCGCGCTGGAAGAAGCCGAACTGCTCGAAATCCTCGACCATCATCGCCTTGGGAATCCGTACACGCATCAACCCATCCGTTTTACTGTGGATACCGTCGGGGCAACTTCAACGCTCGTAACGGAACTCACCGCCGAAGCGGGGCTTTCCATGCCGCCCGCGCTGGCTGGCATGTTGCTCGCGGGACTTGTTTCCGATACGCTCATCCTCACTTCGCCTACAACTACATCGCGCGATAAGACCGCTGCCGAGCGGTTGTCGCGTTGGGCGTTTGTCGGCGGCAGTCCGCTTAAAGGCGAGACTATCCAATCATACGGCAAGGCGGTACTAAGCGCGGGCGCGGGACTGTCGAATCGCAATCCAAAAGACGTGGTCAGCACGGATATTAAACCGTTCGAGGGCGGCGGATTCAAATTTGCCGTCGCGCAAGCAGAAGTCACCGACATTATGCAACTCAGCGAACATCTCGATGCGTTGCAATCCGCGCTCAATGAGTTGCGCGAGAAACGCGGACTCGACTTTGCGATGCTGCTTGTCACCGACGTAGTGCGCGGCACAAGCCGCTTGCTAATCTCGCTCGGCGCGCCCGCAATCTTGAACGATCTTCCCTACCCCCCGCTTGCCGATGGAACGCGCGACGCGCAAGGTGTGGTTTCAAGAAAGAAACAATTGCTGCCTGCGGTGTTGGGCTTGCTGGAAAAATAAAAAAGAGGCTTATCATGTTTGAGCTCAAAACAAAAATGAAACCGACGGGTTTTCCGCCTGTGGCAAAAACTTTGCCGCTGGCAATTGAGCGAATTGTGGAAAATCTCAAGCCTGAAAAAATTATCTTGTTTGGTTCGTACGCATACGGAAAGCCAACGCGCGATAGCGATGTTGACTTATTGGTCATTATGAAAACAAGAAAAAAAAGACAGGTAGAACAATACATGGCAGTGTCTGAACTTCTTCAACCGCGCCAATTCCCTGTGGATATTATTGTCAAAACGCCCAAAGAAATTCAAAATGCGTTGCAAGGAAAAACAAGCGACGGATTTTTTATCAGAGAAATTTTAGGAAAAGGCAAGGCGCTTTATGAACGACATTAATGAAATTAAATCATGGATAGAACATGCGGAAGATGATTTTTCAGCGGCGCGTGTTTTGTCTAAAAACAAACCGCCGTTATTGTTTAGCGCATGTTTTCACGCCCAGCAATGCGCCGAAAAATACATGAAAGCCTTGTTGATATTCAAAGGTAAAAAATTTCCTATGACGCATGACCTAAATGTTTTGGATGAATTAACCATAGAAGACGCCAAGCAAGCGATTGAAATAGCGAACAAAGTCCCTCTTTTCTCAAGAAAGTTTCTAACGCTAAAATAAAAAATGAATCTCTCAATATATCAAGCCCTCGCTGAAATTGAAGCGAACAACGAATCCGCCGCGCTATGCACCGTAATAGAAAGCAAAGGCTCGACGCCGCGTCATGTGGGCAGCAAAATGCTCGTCTATCCCGACGGAAAATTCATCGGCACCGTCGGCGGCGGCGACCTTGAACACCGCGTCCTCGACGAGGCGTGGATGGCGCTCAGCGACGGGCAGCCGCGTTTATTGAGTTACAACATGGTAGACCCGTCGCGCGGCGATGTGGGCGTATGCGGAGGACAAGTGGAAGTATTTGTAGAACCCATCCTCCCCGCCCCGCTGGTCATCGTCGTCGGCGCGGGGCACGTCGGCAAGGCGGTTGTTCACCTTGCAAAGTGGCTCGGCTTCCGCGTGGCGGTCAGCGACGACCGCGCCGAATTCTGCAATCCTGAAACCACGCCCGAAGCGGATGCGTATTATCCAGTGACGATGGACAAACTTCCACAGCAGGTGAAGATTGACAAACGCGCGATTTTAATCCTGACCACGAGAGGATCAGCAGTGGACGCGGCGGGACTCGCCCCGTTATTAGATTCCCCCGCCGCATATATCGGCGTCATCGGCTCGAAACGCAGATGGGCGACCACCGTGAAAGCCCTAAAGAAAAAAGGAGTCAGCGACGCGAAGATTGCCAAAGTCCGCTCGCCGATGGGATTGGAACTGCAAGCCGAAACGCCCGAAGAGATCGCCGTCAGCATCATGGCTGAAGTGATGATGGTTTGCGATAAGGGGACGGGGAAGTCTATGGGAAGTGATTAGGTAATTTGTAATTGGCGCGTGGCGAGTGGAAAATATTTGAAGAAACAGAATCAATTTTGTGGTTGAAAAAAAACGCGCGGAATTGAGGCGCTGAAAAATATCGAAGGAAAAAAATTTCAAAGCGTTGGAAAAATCTGCGCGGATGAAATTCCAAAAAATGTTCTTGTATCTGAAAGTTCATTAGACTATAATCGAAAGCGTTAAATAAAAAGGAGAAAACCATGGCTAGAATTTTTGACGTCATCGAATACGCAAATGAAATGAACGACGAAATCGTTCACCGCTTTCCCGAACAGGGAATTGGCGACTACCGCATCGGCTCGCAAGTAATTGTGCGCGAAAGCCAGAACGCGGTATTTTTCCGCGACGGCAATGCGCTGGATGTTTTCAAGGCGGGGCGGCACACCATTGCAACGGCGAATATTCCCAAGTTAATTGATTTTATCGGCAAGGCATTTAACGACCGAACGCCCTTCCCCGCCGAAGTTTATTTTGTTTCGATGAAGGAATTTGCGAGCAAGAAGTGGGGCACGCCGCAGCCGATCATTGTGCGTAATCCGGGTATGGGACTGGGCGTGGCGCTGCTGCAAGGCTTTGGCACATATTCGTTTCAGGTAAAAGACCCGCAGCAATTTGTGACGCAAATCGTCGGCACGACCGGAACTTATCAATCTTCTGAGATTGAAGAACGCCTGCGCTCGATGCTGCTTTCCAAATTACAGGACGTTCTCGGCGAAACGGGCGCGAAACATTCGGTGCCTGAAATGATCGGTCTCACCGAAGAGATCGGCGCGGCGGTTCGCGTAAAAGCCAAAGAAGATTTTGAAGCCATTGGCTTGGTGTTGAAAACGTTCTATGTCGGCAATTTGAAGCCTTCGGAAAAATCGGCGCAGGAATTGCGCGATATGGGTATGCTCGATATGGCGACCTACACCCAATTGCAAGCGGCGGACGCCATGCGCGACGCGGCGCAGAATCAAAGCGGCGGCGCGGGGCTTACGGCTGGAATCGGCGCAGGCATGGGCATCGGCAATTTGATGGGACAGGCGCTTCAAGGCGGGATGCAGAACGCATCCCAAGGCGGCGCGGCGGCTGGCGCGAAGATGCCCGATATTATGACTCCTGCCGAAGCGGCGCAGTTTATGAAAGTGACCGAAGACGATATTATGGCTGCAATCGCCGACGGCAGTTTGAAGGCGAAGAAGGTCGGCAAGGCGTATCGAATCAGCAAGGACAATTTAGATACGTTTATGAATAGCTAGAGAAACCGCTTTTATGTTGATGCGTTTGAATGTTTCGAGGAGTGTTTAAAAGGATGGGCTTTCTTTAACGCGAAGGCGCAAAGACGCCAAGCCTCAAAGGTTTCTTTGCGTCTTCGAGTCTTCGTGACTTTGTGTTTAGCCCACAAAGTTAGACACTCTCTGTTTCGACATTCAAACGCATCAACGTTTTTTGTGGTAAACTTCGCCCGCTAAATTAGGTACGTTCCAACGTGCCTTTCCGTTCCCAACGAATCAACGGTTTGAATGGGAACAAACCCATGGAAAGGAGGTTTTCCCTATGCGTAATTATGAATTAGTTTGCGTGATCCAGCCCGACCTGGACGAGACCGCTTTTAACGGCGTGATTGAAAAGGTGAAGGGTTGGATAAGCGAATCTGGCGGCAGTGTTGATAAAGTAGATGTGTGGGGTCGGCGCAAGCTGGCTTATCTCATCAAAAAACACCGCGAAGGTCAGTTCGTCTTACTAAACGTGACGATGAAGCCGTCTGCGATTTCTGATCTTGAACGCAACCTGCGTTATCAAGAGCCGATCATCCGCCACATGCTTTCTGTCGCTGGTTAACGCGTTTTCGCGCGTCCGACCATTAACGAGGAGACCTTATTATGAGTCGAAGTCTTAATAAAGTTCAGATCATTGGCTATCTTGGAAAAGACCCCGAGATGCGCTACACTCCTTCGGGAAAACCCGTTACCACCTTTTCCGTGGCGGTCAGTCGTTCGTGGAACAGCACGGACGGCGAGCGTCACAACGAAACCGAGTGGTTCAATATTGTCGCGTGGAACAACCTTGCGGAGACCTGTAAACAGTACCTCTCAAAAGGGCAACACGTTTATATTGAAGGACGCCTGCAAACCCGCCGCTGGGACGATAAAGAAGGACAAAAACACACCAGCGTAGAGGTTGTCGCAAGCGAGATGATCATGCTCGACCGACGCGATTCAAATAGCGGTCACTCGCAGGAATCTGATAACGCTTCTTCCGATTCTGGTGCGGCAGCCCCTGCGGAAGACGAATTTCCGTTCTAGTTCATTTGGAGTAAATTATGGCTGACGATAGAAATATGGGCGAAGGCGGCGGCGACCGCAAGTTCTTTGCCAAACCCAAGTTTTGTCAATTTTGCGCCGACAAAGCGCTGGTGATTGATTATAAAAAGACGGACTTGTTACGCAAGTACATTACCGAAGAAGGCAAGATCCGCCCGCGCCGCCAAACAGGCGCATGTGCCAAGCATCAGCGCGTGGTGGCGGCGGCTGTGAAACAGGCGCGCCATGTGGCGTTCCTGCCTTTCAGCGGCAGATCGCTGGACGACACC
>JAQTWR010000259.1 GCA_028689195.1 Anaerolineales bacterium
GGTTGGACGAGAAGGAGCGCGTGATTCAAGAAAAAGAATACGCGATCCAAGACGGCGCTCAGGTCATTCAAGAAAAAGAGCGGGAAATTCAAAAAAGCGCTCAAGCCATTCAAGAAAAAGAGCGAATGATTCAGGAAAAAGAAAGTACGATTCAGGAGAAAGAGAAGTTTTACTGGGGAAAAATAAATTTGCTGGAGGCGGATTTGTCTTCCCTGACAAATCAAGTCCTTGCCCAGCAAAATGAATTAATCGCCAAGGAAGCCGTTATTCAGTCTTTTCGCAATTCAACGCGCTTTTGGGTGGAGAACGGACCCCTTGGAAAACTTGCGCTCGTCCGCCTCTTTTTTGGCGGAGGACGCGGTATTCGCGACCGTTTTCTTCCCAAATTGGGCGTTCTCAGTCAATACCCGCCGCGCCCGCTTCAAATACCGGCGCGTTATAGAAAAGAATCGCGTTTGCCCGATTCTCAACTTCCCGTTATTTCTATTGTCACCCCGTCTTACAATCAGGCTGTATTTCTCGAACGCACGATTGAAAGCGTTCTCAATCAGGATTATGGCAATTTGGAATATGCGGTTCAAGACGGAAAATCTACGGACGGTTCAGACGCCGTTCTTGACAAATATCGCGCGAGGCTTGTTCACGCGGAAAGCGTCAAGGATAGCGGACAGGCGAACGCAATTAATCTGGGTTTCAGCCACACAACAGGCGATATTATGGCGTATCTAAATTCGGATGACGTGCTTCTTCCGGGAACGCTGCATTATGTCGCAAGATATTTTGCCAAACACCCTAATGTCGACGTCGTTTATGGTCACAGACTTATTGTGGACGAGAACGACGCTGAAATCGGCGTTTGGGTCGTTCCGCCGCACGATAAGAAGATGCTGGAATGGGGCGATTATGTGCCTCAGGAGACCATGTTTTGGCGGCGCGGAATATGGGACAAAAGCGGCGGCAAGATGGATGAATCTTTCCAATTTGCGCTCGATTGGGACCTGTTGCTGCGTTTCCAAAGCGCGGGCGCAAAGATCGTTCGTTTGCCGCGATTCCTGAGCATCTTCCGCGTGCATGGCGCGCAGAAATCCACGGCTCAGATCAACGATCTTGGCATACAGGAAATGAATTTGCTGCGAAAGCGCGTACATGGACGCGAGGTTCATTGGACTGAAATCAACGACAACCTTAAACCCTATTTAAGGCGCTCCGTCATTTATCACAAACTTTACCGCCTCGGCGTGCTGCGTTATTAGGCAGACGGATGTTTTTTGATTGTTTCATTAGACTTTTGTGAAAATTTTATTTGTCACCTACCGGCATCTTAATAACAATAGCGGCGTTCATATTTTCAATTTGGCGAATCAGTTGACGCGTCTTGGAGTGGAATGCGTTGTTTGCGTCCCCGATCATAAAGAAACGGTCGCTTTGCTGGGAACGCCCTTGTTTGAAGTAGTCGTCGCGGACGATCTGCGGCAAGATGAAACAAAGCGGAGTTTCGACCTAATTCATGTTTGGACTCCGCGCGAAGTGACGCGGAAAATCGCCCTTGAATTGCTTGCGCTCTACCCGTGCCCGTACATCGTGCATTTGGAAGATAATGAAGAATTCATCATCGAATCTTATGCGGGCTTCCCGATTGGATTTCTCAAACACATTCCAAACATCCTGCTCGACCTATTGATCCCTGAAACTATATCGCATCCGCTGCGCTATAAAGAGTTTTTAGAGAAGGCAAGCGGCGTCACCGTTATCATGGAAACGCTAAAAGACTTTTGCCCGCCGAACATACCCAGCAGGGTGATATGGGCTGGGTATCAGGAAGATTTGGAATGGGACATGTCTCAAAACGCCGAATATAAACGGCGATTGGGAATTGCCCGCGATGAATTCGTCGTAGCGTATACTGGAAACGTCCACGCGGCAAATCAAGAGGAAGTCGCCAGCCTTTATGAAGCGATTGATATTCTTAATCATCGCGGCGTTCCCGTGAAGTTGATTCGCACAGGCGAAGATCACGTCCGTCTTTCAAACAAAAAATTGGACGAGATTAAAAAAAAATACGGCGTCGAACTTGGTCTCATTTCAAGAGCGGATATGCCCTCTCTGCTTTCTATTACGGACGCTCTTGTGCAGCCGGGAAAACCGGGACGTTTCAATGACTATAGATTTCCTTCGAAATTGCCCGAATATTTGGCAAGCGGAAAACCGGTCGTGCTGCCAAAATCGAATATTGGGCATTACCTGAAAAATAATGAAGAATGTCTTTTGCTGGATCGCGGGGACGCGCTTGATATTGCCGAAAAATTGAGCCTTTTATTTTCAAACGAATCGCTGCGAAACGCAATTGGTTCGGGAGGTCGTCAGTTTGCGGAAAAACATCTGCGCTGGAGTCATATTGCCGATAGTCTGCATTCCTTTTATATTTCCTTGTTGAATGATGTCAAATCAAAATAACTCAAGCGCCGATTTGTCGGCGGAATTGACGGTGTCCATTGTGATTGTCGTTTGGAATAGCGCGAAATATCTGCCGCGTTGTCTGGATTCTCTTCTGCTTCAATCCTTCCGCGACTTTGAAGTGATTCTTGTGGATAACAACTCGTCAGACGACGCGCTGAGCGGCTTGCGGGAAAAATATCCCGCCCTTGATTTGCGTATCGAACGTTTGAATTTCAACAGCGGTTTTTCCGTTGCAAATAACATTGGCGCGCGCCTCGCGCGGGGACATTGGCTGGCTTTGTTAAATCCAGACGCTTTCCCCGAACCCGATTGGCTGGAACAGTTGCTTCGCGCGGCTGAACGGCATCCCGCCTTTTCTTTTTTTTCTTCCCGTCAAATTCAAGCGGAGCGCCCGGATATGTTAGACGGCGAAGGCGACGCTTATCACGTCAGCGGGCTTGCATGGCGCAGGGGATATGAAATGCCTTTTTACGCGCCGGGAGACGTCGAGGAAGTCTTTAGTCCCTGCGCCGCCGCGGCGCTTTATACGCGCTCTGAATTTTTAGAAGTTGACGGATTTGACGAAGATTTTTTCGCTTACCATGAGGACGTTGACTTGGGCTTTCGATTGCGACTCATCGGCAAACGCTGCCTGTATGTTCCGCAGGCGGTTGTGCGCCATGTCGGTTCGGCGAGTTCCGGCAAAATGAGCGATTTTTCCGTTTATCACGGACATCGCAATTTGATCTGGTCTTTTTTCAAGAATATGCCGGGTTGGTTATTTTGGGCATACCTGCCTTTGCATATTCTCATGAACATATATTCGATGATTCGATACTCTTTGAATGGACGCGCAAGTATCTTATGGCGCGCCAAACGGGACGCCGTTTTAGGGTTGCCCGCATTTTTAGCCAAACGAAAAAATATTCAAAAAAAGCGAAAGGCGTCCGCGTCGTCTATTCATGCGGTAATGAATAGCAATTGGTTTGAGCCGCGCAATGTCGCCCGCCGCCGCGCGTCGGCAAATGGGAAAAAATTATGAAAGAACTTGGCGTTTGCATTGTTACCCGCGAATCAAAAGATGAAATTCTCGAATGTCTGGCGTCGCTCTTTGGCGAGTCTTCGGGGCTGGATATGGACGTCGTGGTGGTGGATAATAATTCGCGCGACGGCACGGTGGATGAAATTCGTCTTAAATTTCCCGCGGTGAATTTAATTTTGAATAACGATAATTTCGGGTTTTCGCGCGCCGTCAATCAGGGTTTGAAAACGCTGGACGCGCGTTATTATCTTTTGCTAAACCCCGACGCCATCATATTAGATCGCGCGATTGGCAAATTAATCCGGTTTATGGACGAAACTCCGCAGGCGGGTATTTGCGTGCCGAAGGTTTTGAATAGCGACGGGACGCTTCAATATCAATGTCGGCGCGGAGAAGCGCGTCCATGGGAAGTGTTCTCGTATTTTACGGGTTTGGCGCGCCTGTTTCCAAAGGACCTGCGCTTTACGGGCTATCTATTGAATCATCTCGACAACGACGCGGTGAATGAAGTCAAGGCGGTCTCGGGCTCTTGTATGTTAATCCGCCGCGAAGTCGTCGAGCAGATCGGCTATTTGGACGAGCGTTATTTTGCGTATCAGGAAGATACCGACTATTGTTTTCACGCGCGCCATGCGGGCTGGAAGGTGTTTTACGCGCCGATTGCCAAAGTCATCCACTATGGCGGAAAGGGCGGCTCTGGCGTCAGTCCGTATTTTGGCATTTATCAATGGCATCGCTCTTATTATTTGTATTATCGAAAAAATCTGGCGCGGGATTATCCTTTTTGGTTTCATCCGTTTTACTACCTTGCCATGCTGGCAAAATTGGTCATTAATCTTATGGTAATATTGTTGAGCCGTGAAAAGATTGTAGGTACCCGCAAGCCTTCTTGATATACAAATTCGAGCCGCTTGTGTTCCAGGGGAAATTTCGAGATACCTTATATGGACACTCAGCTTGACAAAACTTGCCGCAGATTCATTAAGGCGCGTTCTTGTTTGCGGGGTATGCGTCCTCCCGACGACAATCTTCATTCAGCATATCATTATGGATAATATTTTTACGCCGCTCGCAGTAAGCGCACTGGTAAGTATTGGCTTGGGATATCCGGCTATGCTTTTTGCCAGAAGATTCCGTTTAATAGACGTCCCCGGTTCGGCTCCTCATAAGGCGCACGCGCACCCCACTCCATTGGCGGGCGGGCTTTTATTGGCGTCTACTTTTGCGGTTGCGGCAATTGTTTTTCGTCACCTGTTGACCCGCGATATCTTTGTCGTACTGGCTGGCTCTGCGGTAATTTTTACTTTTGGGCTTTGGGACGATCTAAAAGGGTT
>JAQTWR010000260.1 GCA_028689195.1 Anaerolineales bacterium
GGAGCGGCGATGAAATGGACGTCATTGGCGCAATTGTGGAACGCGCCGCGCTCTCCATCGAAAGCGCGCGCCTGCTGGCGGAAAGCCGCAAAATCGCCGAGAAAGAGCGCATCGTCGGCGAAATTTCGGCAAAGGTCAGCGCATTCACCAATCGCGACAGCATCCTTCAAGCCGCAGTAGCGGAAATTGGGCGCGCCCTGCCCGGCGCGGAAGTAATATTACAGGTCCAGAACAATCGTCAAAACGACGCGAATTCAAGGTAAAAAAAGAATAGAGAATAGAGAATGAAATTTATCCTTGATTTTTTCAGCCCGCCTGTTTTTCCCGACGACGAAGAGAAGACGCGCTCGGCGTATTATCTTAACGCGATTACGCTTAGCTTGATTCTAATCCTCTCCGCGTTTCTGATCGCCCGCATGATTTCAGGCTATGGCATATTAACCTCTCCCGCCAATATGGTTTTATCGGGAATGATTTCGGCGTTAGTTGTTGTCTTCATACTGGAGAAAAATAAATACGTCAAAACGGCGAGTTACCTGAACATCATCGTCATTTGGGTTGCTTCCACCACGTTAGCCGCCATCGGGAACGGGGTAAAAGACATTGGCGCGACAAGCTATATCGTAATTATTTCATTAGCCAGCCTGCTTCTTGGGTATCGCGCCGGACTATGGCTTACGGGGTTGTCCATTGCCAGCATCTTCGCATTCGCCTACGCAGAGTCTGTCGGTTTTATCGTCTACGAAAGCGAATCTGCATTTGCCATTGCGGTGCAGTTTATGGTTTTGCTGGCTGTCGGCGCGGTATTCATCTATTTAACTATTACCAGTTTACAAAGAGCCATCGAACGCGCAGAGGATAAATCGCGCGACCTCGAAAAAAGCAACAAGGAATTGCAGAACTTACGCGACTCGCTCGAAACGCAGGTCAAAGAGAGAACCGACGACCTGCACAAAGCGAACAGCGAAAACAAACGCCGCGCGGCGCAGTTTCAAACCGTCGCCCAAATTGCCCAAAAGATCGCCTCTGAACGCGACCTGAAAACGCTATTGCCCATCATTACGGAAGTGATCGGCGTTCAATTCAATTACCATCATGTCGCCATCTACTTGAACGACGACACGCAGGAATACACGGTCTTGCGAGCCGCAAACAGCAAGGAAGGAAAGCGCATGATGGAGCGCGAACACAAACTGGCGATTGGACAAACAAGCCTGATAGGGCAGGTCGCCAGAACGGGCGCATCTCAAATCGTTACAGACGTGAAGCCTGAAAGCGCAGATTTTAGCGAAACCCGTTCCGAATTTGCGCTGCCGCTTAAAATCGGGGCGAAAATCATCGGCGTTCTGGACGCGCAAAGCGCGGAAGTCCACGCCTTCGAGCAAATAGACGCCGAGGCGCTGACCGCGCTCGCAAACCAAATCACCATCGCTATTCAAAACGCGCAGCTGTTCAATGAAACGCAGGCGGCTCTTGCAGAAAGTCAATTGCTTTACGGAACGGTCGTCAAGCAGACATGGAAGACAAACCTGCAAGCCAGCCCACAAATCGGCTACCGCTACACGGGAATAGAATCGATTCCGTTGGGGAAAGAGGTCGTCACAACCGAAATTCGAAACGCGTTTGAAAACGGCGATATTGCCATCACCCACCCAAGCAAACGAAAAACGGAGAACGCGCTTGCCGTTCCGCTTAAATTACGCGAGACGACGATTGGCGTTCTGAATATTAATTTTCCGGTGGAGGTTGAAGTAGGCGAAGACGAAATAGACGTAGTCCGCGCCGCCTCGCAGCGAATTGCCATTGCGCTCGAAAACGCCTCGCTGCTCGAAGAGTCGCAGCGCCGCGCGCAACGCGAACAAACGATCAGCGAAATGTCCGCAAAAATCAGCGCGGGGACGGAAATCGAAACGATCTTGAAAACCGCAATCAACGAGTTGGGCAGCCATATCAGCGGCGCCCAGATTATGGTCGAACTCAGCGGCGAAGAAGGAATGGAGTAGGCTTGACTATGTCTCAACCTGTATATGCTACCTACGCCGCCGCGATCATCATCGCCCTTCTGGTCGTGATCATCCTGATGCGGCAATTCAAGAAATTCAGCCTGCGTACAAAAATCGCGTTCGGCATTCTCGTCACAGGCGCAGCCGCGGTTTCTGCGCTGGCGATATTCGGCTTAAATCGCGCGGGGCTGGTCATCAATTTGCTGGAGAAAAAATACGAAAGCAACGCCGTCGAACACGGAAAAATACAAGTATCGAACGTCGTTCGAGCAGAAGCCGATAAAGCGGACAAGATTTTCTCCAAAACATTGAGCGGACTGTTAAGCCTTGCCGAGTACCGAGCCAACCTTGAAACCCGCAAAGACTTATTCGCGGCTGGCGCTTACTGGAACGCGCGAGAAAGAATTTATCAATTTCCAAATGGGCAATACGGCTCTTTAGATACGGGGTCCGCTTCGGTCTTCATCCCCAACACGCGCGCGATAAACGAAACGCTGCTGGCTGATTTGAACACGACCGCCTACCTTGATTTTGCCGCCCCAAATTTTTTGAAGGAAAACCCGGAAGTCGCGGCGGTGTATTACGTCAGCGCGCTGGGAGCGACAACGCAGTATCCAAACGTCAAATTGGCTGAAACCATCCCCGCAGAGTTCGACGCGACAAAACAGCCCTACTTCACCATCGCCGACCCGCAAAACGATCCTGAGCGCCTGCCCCGCTGGACCGCCGCCCGCCAAGATTCGGCAGGCACAGGGTTGATCGTCACGCTCTCTATTCCAGTTTACGCGGACAATACCTTCAAAGGCGTCATCAGCGCAGATTTGCGGCTGGCGCAAATTACGGAGGCGTTATCGAACGTCAAAGTCAGCGAGAGCGGCTTCGCCTTCCTGCTGGATAGCGAAGGGCGCATCCTTATCATGCCGCCGCAGGGATACGCGCTTTTTGGTTTGCAACCCGAAGAAATTCCCGCGAACGAAAGTCCAAAACAAACGGCGCTGGGCGAGGGTGCGGAACAGTTGCAAAGGACAATTCAGCAAGTTGTCAGCGGCGAAACAAATCTGGTCGGCGTTGAAGTTGACGGGGTTAACAGGTACGTCGGTTTCACGCCGCTCGAAACGCCCGCATACCGTCTCGTGATTACCGCGCCCGAAAACGAACTTAATCAAATCATCGTTCAAAGCCGCGCCGACGTTCAAAACGAATTGGCGGCTGCGCTGCAAGGCGTTCTTGCCCTTTTGCTCTCCATGTTCATTGGCGCGGCTCTTATCAGCGTTTGGATCGGTCAGGTAATTACGAGTCCGTTGTTGCGCCTGACAAAGACCGTAGAGCGCGTCGCGGCGGGCGATACGTCTGCGCGCGCAGCCATCGAAACGCAGGACGAAATCGGCGCGCTCTCCGCCGCTTTCAACACAATGACCGAAAAACTGAACGACTCGCTTCAGGGGCTTGAAGACCGCGTAACCGAACGCACGCAGGATCTGGCGCAAGTCAACGAAGACGCCGCGCGCCGCGCCGCGCAATTCGAGGCAATCGCCCGCGTAGCGCGCACCATCACCTCCGCGCAAACATTAGACGCGCTGCTTCAACAAATCGCAGAAACCATCTCTGCGGAATTGAATTTTTATCATGTGGGCATTTTTCTTTTAGATCCCCGCCGCGAATTCGCCATCCTTGCCGCGGCAAACAGCGAAGGCGGAAAAAGAATGATCGCAAAAAACTACCGCCTGCAAGTCGGCGGAGCCAGCATCATAGGTTATGTGACCAATCTCGGGCAGCCGCGCGTTGCGCTGGATATTGGAGCGGACGCGGAACATTTCAACAACCCCGATCTTCCCGACGCGCACTCCGAGATTACCCTGCCCCTGCTCGCCAGTACGGGCGTTTTCGGCGCATTAGACGCGCAAAGCGTGACAGCCAACGCATTCTCGCAAGAAGATATTGACATCCTGTCCATCTTAGCCGATCAAGTCAGCGCCGCCATTCAAAACGCGCGCTCTTACCAGCAAAGCCGCGAAGCGCAGGAACAAGCGGAGAACGCCTCGCTCCAATTAAGCGGACAACAATGGAGAACATTCCTTACAAACGAAACCGCGCAAGGATATTACTTTGACGGCATAGGCGTGAAATCTATTCAACCCGCCGACAAGCGCCGTCCGCATAAACTTAGCGTCCCGATTCTGCTGCGCGGCTCTCAAATCGGATCGGTGAAACTGAACGCGCTCGACCCCAATCACGAATGGAGCGACGACGAAATCTCAATCGTTCAGGCAGCCGCAGAGCGCACAGCCCTTGCGCTGGATAATGCGCGCCTGCTGCTCGAATCGCAAAAGCGCGCCGCAAAAGAGCGCACCATTGGCGAAATCTCCGCCAAAATCGGCGGGTTGACCAACCTTGAAAGCATCATCCAAACCGCCATCCAAGAGCTGGGCGACACCCTGCCCGACGTGGACGTCGCCGTCCAATTTACCGATATGCCCGACAAGCCGTAAACGCAGGAGATATTCTTATGTTTGCCCAACTTCACAACTTCTTCAACGAAGAAACGGATACCGACCCGTCATTCCTGCGGATTACGCGAACCATCCTTATCGTCATCATGGCGGGAAACGCCATCATCCTATTTTTGGTTTCGAGCAATTTAGGCTCAGAATCGCACTACCTGCCAGCCACTTTTATATTATTGTTAAGCGCGCTTATTTTCGAAGCGATCGCTTTTTACTATGTCAATCGCGGAAAGCCGGGGATGGCGAAGTTGATCGTCCCGCTTGCCCTGATTATCACGATTACGTTTAGCGCGTCCACCTAC
>JAQTWR010000261.1 GCA_028689195.1 Anaerolineales bacterium
CCACAATTCGATGCCGTGGTAATTTTGAACGCTCCAATCCTCCCACGAAATATCCGTCTCTTTGAAGAGGGGCGCGGCGGGGTCGTCGGGATGCGCGAGAAACGCCAATCCGCCCGATTCGCGCACGTGGTCAATCAGCCGCTGCGGATTATCCGCGAAGTTGGCGAGCTCGCGTTCCGTGCCGAATACCAGCAAGTGATTCTTCTGCGGGTCGCGCGCTTGATCGTGGACTTCCTCGCCGATCAGCACCAAAACTTTTTTATTCTTCTCTTTGTAATAACCTTCAAAACCATTCACTAAAATATTGTGGTCAGTGACGATGACCGCATCCACCTCGGCGGCAATTCCCGCGCGGGCAATATCGCGGTGAACGCCGCTCCCGTCTGAATAACGCGTATGCATGTGTAAATTGACGATGACTTCGGGCATAATTGATTCCTATCGCTTGCAATGACATAAATATTTTGGTTGACGATTCGCTTCTTGAACAGTTATAATCTCACCGCTTAATTTTAAGGAGGCACATTATATGGCTAGGTTTTTAGATATTGCGTTGATTATAACCGCTGTAGGTTTAATCATTGGCGTCATCATGCAGAGCAAAGGCGCGGGGCTGGGCGGTCTTACAGGCGCGGATACGGGCGGCGTATTCACCGCTCGCCGCGGCATCGAACGCATCCTCTTCTGGGTGACAATCGGACTGAGCGTGATCTTTTTTGGGCTGGTGATCGCCGTTATTCTTGTGGCGCGTTAGGAATCGCAAGCCGATAAAAGCCGCCGCATTGCCCTAAAGCGGGGCGCGGCGGCTTTCTTTATTTTCACACTATGAAAAAATTACGCTGGCAAATTCTGGTCGTTGCGGTCACGATTGTGATCGTGGCTTTGTTGTTGCTCAGCCAGACGCAGCCGATCAATATTCCAAAGTTACCGGTAGCGGCGCAGGGCGGAATTTACACCGAAGCGCTGGTCGGCTCGCTGGGCAGGCTCAACCCCATGTTGGATTGGAACAATCCCGCAGACCGCGACATCAACCGCTTGATTTTTAGCGGCTTGATTCGATTTGATTCGCGCGGACTCCCCCAGCCCGATTTGGCTGAGTCGTGGGGGACTTCTTCCGACGGAACGCAGTACAACTTTTCGATAAGACCCCGCGCGGTCTGGCACGACGGCGAACCGGTCACTACGGACGATGTGTTGTTTACCATCGAGATGATCAAGAGCGGCGGTTCGCTTTTCCCGCAGGATATTAAAGACTTGTGGTCGCAAGTCGAAGTCAAAAAACTCGACGATAAAACGTTTCAAATTAAATTGCCCGAACCCTTCGCGCCGTTTTTAGATTACGTCACTTTTGGCGTTCTGCCAAAACATCTGCTCGAAAACGTCCCCGCCGACCAACTCTCGAACGCCGAATTCAACCTGCATCCCATCGGCTCTGGACCGTATAAATTTGAAAGCATAAAAGCCAGCGGCGGACGGATTACGGGCGTGACGCTTACTGTTAACGAAAACTACTATTTGCCGCAGGCTTATATTGATCAGATCGTTTTTCGTTTCTACCCTAATTCAGCCGCCGCGCTCGACGCATATCAACAAGGCGAAGTTTTGGGCGTCAGCCAATTGACAAACGATATTTTGCAGCAAGCCCTGATGCAGCCGACGTTGTCCGTTTACTCCAGCCGCCTTCCCCAGTTGGGACTGGTCTTCTTGAATCTCAACGATCCGAACATCGTATTTTTCCAAAGCGCAAAAGTCCGTCAGGCGCTTTTGTTGGGAATCAATCGCAACGTCATCGTCTCGCGCATTATGCAGGGACAGGCGATTGTCGCCGACGGTCCCATCCTGACGGGTTCGTGGGCGTACTACGACCAGATCAAACATTTTGATTACGACCCCGACGCCGCGATGGCTTTGCTCAAAGACGAGGGCTATGTGATTCCCGCAGGCGGCGGCGACGTGCGCGCGCTGGACGGTCAATTTTTGGAATTCACGCTGGTTCACCCGGACGACGAACTTCACACAAAGATCGCGCAAGCCATTCAAACGAATTGGGCGCTGATCGGCGTAAAGGCGAACCTGCAAACCGTTCCGTATGATTCGCTGGTCAACGATTTTCTTTCCACGCGTAATTATCAAGCCGCCCTCGCGGATTTGAACACCGCGCGCACGCCCGACCCCGACCCATATCTTTTTTGGCATCAATCTGAAGCCACAGGCGGGCAGAATTATTCGCAGTGGGATAACCGCACAGCCAGCGAATTTCTCGAAACCGCGCGCACCACAGCGGACTTTGATTCGCGCGCGCGGTTATATCGCAATTTCCAGGTTGTCTTCGCAAAGGAATTGCCTTCGCTGCCTTTGTATTATCCCGTTTACTCATTTGGCGTGAGCGCGCAAGTGCAGGGCGTCCAAGTCGCGCCGATGTACGACGCGAGCGACCGTTTGGCGTTGATTTCAGAATGGTATCTCGTCACGCGCCGCACGTTAGAGAATACTCCCGCGCCGTAACTAATATTATAGACTCCAAAGTCTCCTGACTTTGGAGTTCGAATCTATGAACATTCAAACCGACATTGACTATCTTTCAGCAGGCGTGCCTGAATTGGAAACATACCTGCTTTCAAATGAATTGTATTATCCGATTGGCGCGCGCCTGCCGCAGTTGACTCTTGGCGGAATTCTGCTATCGCTTGCGCGGGTAGGATTGAAGGGAGAGTCGTTTCGCGCGCGGGTGGAAGCGATCCGCTTGAAGTGGCGATCCGCTTGGGACGCAAAATCGAATCGCGAAATCAGCGCAAGAATCGCGTTGTGGAAAAATTATCTCGCGGAGTATCGCGACGACCCAAAATCGGGCGCGCGGTTATATTCTCAAAATGTTCGCTATCGCGCCATGCTTGGTTTGCTGGAAAAAAAATTAGACGAATCGGATGCGCTGTTGAAGGGCGTTTTTATCGAAGGCAAATTTATCTGGGAAGAAGAATGCGCGCAAAATTTTCCGCGCGAAACATTTTGGTATCTGTTTGGAACATTGAAGGAGTAACCATGTCCGACGCAAACAAAGCGATTGAATACGCGCGCGCGAACCGCGAGCGATTTATAAAAGAATTAATCGAGTTCGTCAAAATCGAATCGATTTCGACGAATGACGATTTCAAATTGCAATTGGTAAACGCCGCAGAATGGGCGGCGGCGCATTTACGCAAAATCGGAATCGAAAACGTCAGCCTGATGGATACCGGCGGGCATCCGATTGTGTACGGCGACCTTTTGAAAAAGCCCAACGCGCCGACGGTTTTGATTTACGGTCATTACGACGTGCAGCCGATTGACCCGATTGAATTATGGGAAACGCCGCCTTTTGACGCGACCGTGAAAGGCGATTACATTTTTGCGCGCGGCACATCGGATATGAAGGGGCAAATGATGGCGACGCTCAACGCGGTCGAGTCGGTGATGAAGACCGGCGACTTTCCCATCAACTTAAAATTTTTGCTCGAAGGCGAAGAAGAAATCGGCTCGCAAAACATGGAAGCGTTTTTGCATAAACATGCCGACATGCTCAAATCCGATTTTTGTTTGAACCCCGATGCGGGCGCAATCTCGGCAGACGAGCCGACCATCACATTTGGTTTGCGCGGACTTGCCTACTTTGAAATCCACATCAACGGTCCCGCGCAGGATTTACATTCAGGCTTGTTCGGCGGCGCTGTGCATAATCCCGCGCAAGCGCTGACCGAATTGATCGCCGCGATGCACGACGCGAACGGCACGATCACGCTGCCGAACTTCTATGACTCCGTCCGTCCTGTCACCGATAAAGAACGCGAAGAAACCGCGAAACTTCCAACCACCGCCGAAAGTTATTTGCAGCAGACGGGCGCTCCCGCGCTGTGGGGCGAAAAAGAATATACGCCCGCGTTACGCACAGGCGCGCGTCCCACGCTCGAAGTGAACGGTTTGCTCTCCGGTTGGACGGGCGCGGGCGCAAAGACCGTTTTGCCCGCGAAGGCAATGGCGAAAATTTCCTGTCGCCTCGTGCCAGACCAAAGCCCCGCGGAAGTTCATCGGCAGTTGGTGAAGTTTATGGAAATGAACGCGCCGAAGACAATCACATGGGAAGTCAAAGCGCTGCATGAAAGTCCCTGGGCAATTACGGATGTGAACACCAACGGCATCCGCGCGCTTGCCGCCGCGATGGAAACCGTGTGGGGCAGGCAGCCCTTATATCGCCGCGAAGGCGGATCCATCGGCGTGGTTGCCATGCTTCAAAATATCTGCGGCGTCGAATCGGGTCTCGTCGGCGGAAGTTTGCCCGACGACAATATCCATTCGCCCAACGAGCGGATGCATCTGCCGACTTGGTATAAAAACATAGACGCGTTCATTCATTTCTTTTTCAATATGAAATAAAAACCCGGACTCCAACGGCTCCTGTCGTTGGAGTCAAAAGTCAAAAGTCGGGAGACTTTTGACTCTGTTAATTATTTAAGGAAAATTATGGAAGATAGAATTATCACTTACGGCGGACAAGCGGTTATCGAAGGCGTGATGATGCGCGGACAAAAAGCCTACGCCATCGCCATGCGCGCGCCAGACGGCAAGATCGTTGTCCACACTGAAAAATTAATTAACCTTTATCGTTCGGGCATTACCAAGATTCCCTTTTTGCGCGGTTCGATTCTTTTATGGGACGCGCTCGGATTAGGAATGCGCGCGCTGACTCTTTCCGCGAATACGCAAACCGGCGAAGATGAAAAACTGGAAGGTCCCGCGCTTTATCTGACCTTGGGATTATCGCTCGCGTTTAGTAT
>JAQTWR010000262.1 GCA_028689195.1 Anaerolineales bacterium
CGTCAGGCATGATGGGCTGCCCCTCGCTGACGCGCCCAAGCGTAAACTCGTTTTTGGTTGTAAGCGGAATCACCTGTCCCGTATCCAGCAGATGCAAACTGCCCCACGCGTCCTCTCCATTGAAGGTCTGGTATCTATCGCTTCCCGACACATCCCCGCCGATTTTTTTGAAGTCGCTGGTCGAGATGTTCTGAGTCGTTATCGTTCCCTTGCCTGCCAGCTGCGAACCACAATCGGCGCAAAACAGGGAGCCATCCATATTAGAACGCTTGCAATTTGGACACACGATCATTTTTACTTCTCCTTCACGCCGCCCATCAGAAGCGCGCGAGTGCCGTATTTGATATTCTTTTGATTGCCTCTCGCGCTCCAGTTCTTCATCTTCTCGAGGTTATCCGCCTCGAATAAAACGGTCTTTGCCAATGAAGTCTCTCCCTGCGAAAGCAGGTGAGTCGCCAAACTATGCAAGTGACGCGAAGCCGAGTCGAAATCGCCGCTGTCTGCCGCGGCGCGCGCGCGTTCTTGCATTCGATATAAAGTAAGACGCGCAAGCGCGCTCAAAACGCGGATGGGCGGAGCGTCGGCGGAAGGTTCTGCGCGGACTTCGCGCGAGAGATGCAAACGCATAGGCGGGATGGCTACGGCGCGCGCGGCAATGAGTATTTTCAGCGAGCCATTCAATAAAGACAGCGAATTCCCATTCAGCGCGGATGGTTCGACAATAAACTCGAACATCACATGCAGGGGCGTATCGCGCAAAACGGCTCCAAGTTTCATCACGGGACCCATTTCGAGCGAGCCGCCTTCAGGCTGAAGACGAAACGCGTAATTGATTTTAACGCCCGCCTGTTCTTTGAACTCCAGCGTGACGTCGTCGGCGTAGACGCTGACCAGCGCGTTGAATTTATCTACAAGCAGGCGTTGAATATCCTTGGGATGCGCAATGTACGCCGACGAGCCGCCCGTCTTACCGGCGAGCATATCCAGAAAAATATCGTTCCACTCATGCCCAATGCCCATGCCGCTGATTCCGATACTCTGGGCGGCGGCTTCTTCGGCGAGCGCAAGGCATTGCTTTTCGTCTCCGTAGGTATTTCCATCGGTCAGCAGGATAATATGATTGACGCGCGCGGAAGACCATGCGCGGCGAATTTCATCCAAGCCGGCTTTCAACCCCTTGTAGATTTCCGTCCCGCCGGAGGTTTGCATCATTTGGATGCTGTTTTCCTGCTTTTTTTTATCGGGATTGATTCCCGCAGAAACAATCACTTCGGCGCGGTCGCTGAATGCGACAACGCTCAACACATCTTCAGGACGCAAGCCGCGCAGCAATTGAATCGCGGTCGCTTTGACCATATCCATTTTATCGCCCCGCATCGAGGTGGAACGATCCAACACAAGGCAGATGTTCAGCGGCGGGGCGGGAATTTTCTTTGCATCTTCGCGCGGACTGATTTCCAGCAGGGCGTAGACCAGTTGCGGTTCGTTTGTCTTCACCAAATTCGGGCGGCTGAATAGGACTTCATGGTTTACGACCGAGTTGTCCAAGATTTCAGGCGGCAGGGTGGCGTCGTATAAATTGCGGCGTTTTGGATTGGAGAGAACTTCGTAGGCTTGTTGTACGTCGAGAAACAATTCGGTTTCGCCGGGGGCTTCGTTCTTATCGGGATGCAACCGCTGCGCCGCCTCAAAGTAGGCGCGTTTTATATCTTCTTGCGAAGCGTCGCGGAAGACTCCGAGAACGGCGTAATAATCCGGCTTGTTTGCGGGCATGTTATCCAATCATTTGCGCGAGAACAACGGTGATGTTATCGGGTCCGCCGGCGAGGTTGGCGGCTTCTACCATGCTTTGGCAGGCGCGCTGCAAATCGGGAGATTCGACGATGGCGCGGCGAATATCTTTTTCGTCAATGACGCCCCATAACCCGTCGCTGCAAATCATTAAATATCCCGTTTGCGGGAAGGGAATGGTGAAGATATCCGCTTCGAGGGCTTCGCCCTGCCCCAGCGCGCGGATCAAAACATTGCGGTGCGGGAAGGTCGCGGCTTCGTCCTTGCTGAGGTGTCCGAGTTCTTCGAGCCGCTTGACCAACGAATGGTCGCGCGTAATCGGGTCTATTCTCCCATCGGGGAAGATGGAGTAGGCGCGGCTGTCGCCAATGTGCGCGATGGTGACTTGCTGTCCCAACACAAGCGCGGCGGTGACGGTGGTTCCGCTGCCCGGCGCTTCGCGCTGCACGTATTGATGCGCTTCAGTAATGGCGACTTCCATCAACTCTTGCAGCGATTCTTGCAAATTCTGAGTGGGAAGGTTAAACAGGTATGAATGGAATTTCTTCATAATATGCCCGCCCATAATGCGGACAGCGGCGTTGCTTGCCACTTCGCCGAACTGATGTCCGCCCATGCCGTCTGCGACGATATAAATTCCAAACGGAATGCTTTCGGCGCTGCCGGCGAGCGTGGTCGTCAACGCAAGCAGGCTGTCTTCGTTATGTTCGCGCTGTTTCCCCACCGATTGCCCGACCGCAGCCACAAGTTGCTTCATCTCGTATTTCAGGTTTTGGCTGTTGATAATGGCGCTGATTTGCATATCCGAAAGCGGCGCGGTGGTAGCGGCGTCTATCGGCGCCGCTTTTGCGGGTTCCGATTTTTTCTCCGTCATTCCAAACAATTTTTTCAAGAAATCAAACACAGGAACTCCTTTTATGCAAACAACGCATAGATGTGATGGTCTGTCGAGCCAAAGTAAACGATGTCGTCAAAAACAATAGGCGAACCAGTAATGGAGCCTTGTGTTTCAAATTTCCAGCGCAAACGTCCGGAACGGTATTCGAGGCAGTACATACTTCCATCCACAGAACCGCAATAGAGCGAATCTTTATAAATCACCGGCGAACCGCTCACCTGATTTTCGGTGCGGAAGCGCCAGACTTCCTTGGCGGTGCGCGAGTCTACGCAGTAGATAAAACCGTCCACCGCGCCAACAAAAACATAATCGTCGGCAAGCGCGGGAGAAGAGACCGTGCCTTTCCCCAGTCTGAACTTCCAGATCGCCCAGCCGTTTTTCGCGTCCAGCGCGTAAAGATGACTATCCAACGACGCTACATAAATGGCTTGTCCTTTGGAAACTGGAGAGGAAGTAACGGCGCGCTTTGCTTGAAAGCGCCACTTCATTTCGCCGCGAAAATCAACGGCAGAGACCACGCCATCTTCGTTCCCAAAATAAACCAGGTTGTTTTCGACCAGCGGCGTAGAGTGGATTGGCGCGCTTGTCGAGTGTTTCCAAATGGCGCGTCCCGTGCTCAAATTAACCGCATGGAGGTCGTTATCATCGGAGCCGAAAAACACATGCCCCTCGGCAATGCGCGGCGAAGAGTAAATCCGTCCTTCCGCGTAATACGTCCACGCGACTTTTCCCGTGCGTTCATTAATAACATGCAGGCGTTTATCTTCCGAACCAAAATAGATGGAGCCGTTGAAAACCAGAGGGCGGGTCACAATGCCCCCGTCGGCGGCGTACTTCCATTGAAACTGCCCGTCCGCCGCATTTAAGGAATACAAATTATTGTCGTAACATCCGATATACAACGAACCCTGATTTAGCGCGGGCGCGCCGCGAATCTCGTCTTCGCATTTGAAAGACCACAGCGGTTTGATTCCCCCGCTCGAAACGGGCAAAGCCGACGTGATTTTTGAAAGCGCGCCCGTCTTGCGCGCAACATTCATCAAGGCTTCTTTCATCGCCTCCGCGCTGGGAAAACGGTCGGTGGGATTATATTGCAGCGAAGTGTTGATCACCGCTTCGATTTCGGACGAAATATTCGCATTGATGCGCCGCGCGGGACGTTCGGCAAACGAAAAGGGCGGCTCGAGGCGCGGGTCGCGTCGCGTCAAGGCGTGATGCAGGGTCGCTCCGAGCGAGTAAATATCGGCAAGCGGGGTAGCCTCGCCGCGATATTGCTCGGGCGGAGAATATCCCTCGGTGCCGATCATCGTTCCTTTTTGTCCGCTTTGAAAAGTTTTGGCGATGCCGAAATCCACCAGCACCACGTCCCCGTTGTGATTAATCATCACGTTCGAGGGTTTCATGTCGCGGAAAATAATCGGGTCTGGTTTGTGCGCGTGCAGGTACGCCAGCACGTCGCAAAGTTGAATCGCCCAACTGATGATCTGGTCTTCGGGTAAAAATCCGTCCGTGTCTGCGATGACGGTTTCAAGGTCTTTGCCATGAACGAATTCCAATACGAGATACGAGCGGTCGTCCTGCGTAAAATAATCGTAAATGCGCGGAATGGCGGGGTGGTTGAGCGTGGCAAGCAGGTTTGCCTCGCGCTCGAAGTTTTGCACGATAGTCTGACGCACCAGCGGATCGGGAGCGGTGTTGATCATTTCCTTCACAGCCACTAATTTGACTACGTTGGGAAAATGCAGGTCGCGGGCGCGATAAACAGACCCCATGCCGCCTACGCCGATTACGTCTTGAATGTTGTAGCGGTTGACCAGCGTAGAGCCAGATTGAATTTGCTGGCGTGGGGTAGAATTACCGTCTGAACCTGAACCGATCGATGAAGTTATATTTCTTGTTTCCAGCGGGATCTCCTACTCGCGCAATGCGAATACCGAATTATAGTGTGCAGTGATGGGAATTGCAAATGCTGGACGATTGCAGTTTTGTGGGCAATCTGCCTTTTTTGGAAAAAGGCTGGGAGCAAAGATTTTTGCGTTTCTTAATAGTTGCCGTGATAATATTCAATCGTCAACAATAATCCAACGCGCGTCATCTCAAAAAAAGGACTTA
>JAQTWR010000263.1:0-4259 GCA_028689195.1 Anaerolineales bacterium
GTTTATCGGCTTGCCCGAAGGGATTTATCCCATCGCCGAAGCGACGTTGTATCTCGCCACCGCGCCTAAATCAAATAGCGCGGGCGCGTATTTCAAAGCGATGAAAAAAATCGAAGACGAGGGTCAAGTATCGGTGCCGCGTCATCTCGCAGATGGGAATCGCGATGCCGATGCAATGGGGCACGGCAAGGATTACGTTTATCCGCACGAAGGCGAAGGGCATTTTGTTCCGCAACAATATTTGCCCAAGCGGTTATTGGGAACGTATTTTTATAAACCGTCGAATGAAGGTTATGAATCTCAAGTTAATGCGCGGCTTGAAATGTGGCGCGAGGCGCAGCGTAAAGCCTTAAACATCGAACGCACAGAACATGTCCCTGATTTGAGCGAGGAGCCAATTGTCGAGATCAAGAGGAAGATCAAGTAATCAAAGGTAAAATTAAATTATGGCGACTTTTTCCGAAGATGAAATCCGCAAAGGGCTGCATCGCTTGGGCGAATTGGCTCATGCAAAAAATATTCACATCAAATTAACAGCAGTTGGCGGCGCTGTAATGGTTTTAGCGTTTGGCGCGCGTCAATCCACCCATGATATAGATGCGGTTATCCTTTCTCCAAGCGAAGCGAGAATTGTTCGTAACCTTGCATTACAAGTTGCGGAAGAATTCGGCTGGCATGAAGATTGGTTGAATGATGGCGCAAAAGGATATTTACGCGGAATTAGCGAAGGGCCGATTTTACTCAGCGCCGCAGGAATTGAAGTCCGCGCGCCCGCGCTGGAACAAATGCTGGCGATGAAACTTTGCGCTTGGCGCGACGACATTGACATATCTGACGCCCGTCGCATCATGCAAGAAATAACGAGTAACAGAACGCGCGAAGAATTATGGGGATTGATAGAGCAGTATCTTATTCCGGGCGACGAACTTACAGCGCAATATGCGTTTCTTGATTTATGGGAGTCTTTATATGGAACTGATTGAACAATTAGCCGAAGCCGCCGTCAAGCAAGATCATTTACGGTTGCGAAGTTTGACCCAAGATTTAATATATTCAAAAATATCCATTAATCACTTACCGCCGCCGCAAACAAAGGATTTACGTTTACGCGCCCTTTCAGCGTCTATTGCCGAATTGTTGGCTCTTCAACAAGGCGAACAACCCCCTGCATGGACAAAGGATATTGGCGCATTGAGCGAGCCCTTTTATTTGCTTAAATCCGCCGCAAACATGTTGCGATTACGCGAACTCTGCGAAACTCAATCGCCTGAGCCAATGCGTAAACGAAAACTTTACGCCCCGCCGCATTTTTTGCAATTTGCATAAATCGAAAAAAGTAAATGCAAACAACCTCGCGCTCGTCTCAAGGATTCGTTATCGCGCTGACGGCAACGGTAATCTGGTCAACAACGGGACCGTTGATTGGTTATTTGAGCAAAACTTATTCGCTGCCTTCGTTGATTCTGGCGTTCTGGCGCGACTTGTTCGTCTCGTTTGGAATGTTCGTCGGTTTGCTGGTTTTCAGCCGCGCAAGATTTTTACTGGAACGCAAGCATTGGGGATTTATGATTTTATACGGGCTGACGCTCGGAATTTTCAATTCGATATGGACGTTCTCGGTTCAATATAACGGCGCGGCGGTTGCGACGGTGATGGCGTTCAGCTCTCCAGCGATGACCGCGCTATTAAGTCGTATTGTGTTGAAGGAACGCTTTAGTTCGATCAAAATATTTTCCATTACGTTAAGTTTCGCGGGGATTGTATTTGTCTCTGGTGCGTACGATCCCGCCGCGTGGAATTTGAATCCGCTGGGCATACTCTTCGGTTTGCTTTCGGGTTTAATGTTTGCCATTTATAACCTCGAAGGCAAGCACGCATCTGATACGCATATTGATTCATGGACGGCGGTGCTTTACAGTTTTGCGTGCGCGACCTTTTTTTTATTTTTCTTTACAATCGGCAGCGACATTTTCATCACGCATAAACCCATCTTCTCAGATTTAATGTGGCTGGGAAGTTCGGTCAGCGGCTGGGGAATTCTTTTCTTCCTCGGCGTGATTCCCACGCTCGGCGGGTTTGGACTTTACACGTTGAGCATCCGCTATTTATCGCCAACGGTTTCAAATTTGATCGCCACGTTAGAGCCAGCCTTCACCGCAGTTTGGGCATATCTATTTTTGAGCGAGATATTAACCTCCATGCAATTGGCGGGCAGCGCGCTTTTGTTGTTTGGGGTGATTCTGTTAAGGGTAAGAGAAGGGTAAAGTCGCAACGCTTTCCAATGTATAATATTCACCTATGAGCAAAATATTTGACCAAATCTGCAATTTGATTGAAAATAGCGAAATTCTTATTTCTGCTCATGGATATGACGAATTAGCAAGTGACAATATTTTAGTACGTGATGCGCTTGTAAACGTATCACATGCCGTCATCGTCGAAGAATATCCAGATTACGCCAAGGGATCCTGCGTTTTAGTTTTACAAAAAGACAATCAAGACAACCCCATTCATGTTCTATGGGGCATACCAAAAGGGAAGACGTCGCCTGCTACGTTGATAACCGCTTACCGTCCTGACCCTGCCCGTTGGTCGGCTGATTTTATGAGGAGAATAAAATGACAACACGACATGTTTTCAAATTAGTTCACGTGGAAGAGTATGTCGCGGAAGTAGATGTTGAATTGGTCTACACTAACGACGATTGGTCGCCATATTTATCGGTAGAAGATGCGCTAAAACTGGATGATGTACGCGAAGCCCTACAACGCAAAGATATTGAAAGCGCCTCTCGGTTGGCGAAAGTATACAAATTATTACCTGTAGTTGCGTAATTTACACAAAAAGACCCCGGAGATTTCTAAACTTCTGAGGTCTTTTTTATTACGCGGCAATTACTTTACCTTTGTGGGGCGCGGCGTCCTTGTAGGTCTGGGAGTTGGCGTGGGCGTATCGGTTGGCAGGAAGATAGAATCGCCATACCACGGGAGGAAGGAAGCAAATTTCTTTAGGTCGTAATTTCCTTGAACGTCGCGGCGCTGCAAAAGCAGGGTGTTCCACGTCCCTTGCTGATAGGTATATCCCAGCCCCATTGCGGATGTGTACCCCGCATCGCGGACAAGCGAAATAACATCGCCGCCGCTAAATCCCCAGGGGTAGGCAAACGAGTTTACGGGAACGCCGATTTTTTCGCTCAATAAATCGCGCGATTTGGATATTTCATATTTGCGCTGGTCGTAGTCGAGTTTTGTCAAGTCTTTGTGGCTCATGCTGTGACTGCCCACTTCCCAGCCTGCCCAAGTCAATTCCCTGACTTGTTCTGTGGTCATAAAACTTGGCGCGTCCAAATAAGTTCCCACAATATACACAACGCCCGTGAACCCATATCTCTGCATGATGGGAAAGGCGGCTGTGTATACGCTTTCTTGACCGTCGTCGAAGGTAATCAGCAGCGGATGCGCGGGCAGGTCGGCGCCTTGATAGATAGCCGTCAGCAGCGTATCGAGCGTGATGGTTGTATAGCCCCAATTACGCAGGAGCGCCATTTGCTCTTCAAATTTTTCGGGCGGAACATAGTAGTAACTTTCATGGTCGGGCGTTTCGATGCGGTGATACAAAAGGATTGGCACGGTGACGGCGTCTGGTCCCTGATGAATCCATGCGAGGGTGGGCGTGGACGATGGCTCCAATGTTGCGGTAAGGGTCGGGGTGGCGGTAGGAAGAATCTCCGGCGCGGGCAATACTGAGGCGGAGAAAATCGTCGGCGAAGCGGGGAGCGTTTCAAAGGTAGGAAGAAGCGCGGGGACTTTCATCGGGGTATAGGCTATCGGCTGCATCGTCTGACATGCAAGCAGGAAGAGAATCCCCGTTATCCAAATAAATTTCTTCTTCATCTTATTTCTGATTGATTTCCCAAATGATTCTCAGCCCGTCAAGCGTGAGCCACGGCGCGATAATATCAATGACCCTGGTTTCTTTCGCGATGACTTCGGCGAGACCGCCCGTTGCGATGACTTTCATATCGCCGCCCAACTCGGCGCGGAATCTGGCGACCATGCCTTCGACCATGCTGGCGTAACCAAAAAGCAAGCCCGATTGCATGGCGTGGACGGTGTTGCGCCCGATGACGGAGGGCGGGGCTTGCAGGTCAATGCGCGGAAGTTTTGCGGCGCGGGTGTAGAGCGCTTCGGCGGCGAGGTTGATGCCCGCGGTGATTGCGCCGCCGAGATATTCGCCGTCTTTGGTGATGGCGTTGAAGG
>JAQTWR010000263.1:4269-4784 GCA_028689195.1 Anaerolineales bacterium
TGACGCAGGCGGGCGCGCCATAGAATTTCATCACGGCTACCGCGTCGCAAACGCGATCCGCGCCGACGGCTTTTGGATCTTCGTAGCGGATTTTGATTCCCGTTTTGATTCCCGCGTCTACGACGAGCGGTTCTTGTTTAAGATATTCGCGGCAGGCTTGGACGACGCGGCTGGTGAGCGGCGGCACCACAGAGGCGAGCGAAACGCCGCTCAACTCTTTGAGCGACCTGCCCGCGTTTTGCAGCAAGCCTAAAAATTGCAGTCCGTATTCGTCGGGCATACGGTTGTGATCGGTGGCGAGCCGCCAATGCGCGCCTAGTTGCCCGTCTTCATATAAGCCGAGCGTAAGATTGGTGTTGCCAACGTCAATAGTGAGAAGCATGTTCGTATTTTACCACCGCGAAATAGCGGGCGTTTTGGAATCAAAAAAGGCTTTGGGATGCATCCAATTTTCAAAAGCCTTTCTGATTGATGCAAGCCTTTAACTTTGGGAGGTTTTCAAGAGGTTTTCTCTG
>JAQTWR010000006.1:0-12134 GCA_028689195.1 Anaerolineales bacterium
TTTTGACTCGCGTAATCATAATCGTCATACGCGAAGAGACTCGCATCGGGCGCGGCGATGAATTGATTTTTCGTCAGCGTCGCATCGAACATCGGGCGCGCCGCGCCATCGCTCGCGCGGACAAAATACGCGCCGCCTGCGCCAACCGCCGGACGCATGATGATATTTTCGGCAAACCAGCCGTCCATAATATAAGGTTTTCCTTCGGCGGGAAGTCCGCTTGAAACGCTTTTCAAATTCGCGCCGTCGCGTTGAATCACATATACATCCTCCGCGCCGAGTCCGTCCTGCGTGCGGAAGGCGATAAAGTTTCCGTCGGGCGACCAAAACGGCGGATCAATGTACGGGAACTGGGCAAGCGAAGTCCACGCGTTTGCAGCGGGGTCGTAAAGAAATAATTTTTGCGGCGTGCCGTTGGGGTTATCGGAATATGCAAACGCAGCGAGTTTTCCATCGGGAGACCATGTCAACGCGTTGATGGTAAAGTTCAGCGCGAAGGGCATTTGGATTTTCTCGACGGGCGGGCACTTCGCGTCGTCAATAACGCACATCCCCGAAACGCGCGCGAGTTCAATCACGCCGCCGCTTTGGCGCGGCTGGAGGAAGAAATACAACTCGCCCGCGTCATCCATGCGCGCAGCGGATTCTGTGACGATGGGGCGCGATTCCACTTGAGTAGGCATGACAACCTGGGGAACATTTGCGGGCATAACAAACAAGGATGAATCGAAAATCAGGTTATAGGAAATTTGATTGACGACGCGCTCGCCTTGCAGCGCGGAACTTCCATCCTTCGCGCCGAATTCCTGCAACTTCAAGATGACCGCCGTCGTCGTATCCAGCCACGCCTTCCACGCGGGCGTGGCGCTTTGAATGGGCGTCCACTCGACGATGAGCGCTTCGCGTCCCGCAATGGCTTCTACCGCGCCCAGCGATTTGAACGTCCCCTTGCCTTGCGCGTAATTGGACGAAAACGCCATTTCGGAAAGCGGCGTGCCTATTTGACCCCACATCGGATTGGGATACGCCATACCGTCTTCCAATGGCGGGATGTATTGCCCCGCGCGCGCAAATTCAGGATACGGCGAAGTTTCGACAAAACCCGAATTCATGTTGACGTTGTAGTTATTCGCGCCGTCGCTGAATTTGACGATTTTATCGGGGCTGTTCGTCACGCCGTTCAACTCGATTTTATAGCGGCTGTTCTGCGGGTCAATCCATGCCTGCTCTTGATAGGTCTGCGTCATGCCGTCGGCGATGTACCATGCGACCGTTCCGCTGATTTGAAGCGTGCGCCATTTTGCCGCGCTTTCGAGCATGGCGCGTTGAATCTCTTCGGGCGTGGAATCAATTTTGAGGATGACGGGAGCAGATTGAAGGTCGAAGAAAGACGCGGATTCGGTGGGGGCTGCCGAACACGCCGCGAGAAAAATCGTCAAAAGCAGAATCAGGTTTCGTTTCATACAATCTCCTTAATTTGCGGCGCGACCTTAATACCGCTCCGCATTTTTTAATTGTACACTGCCAATAAAGAGACCCTAAAGACTTTGAAATCTTTAGGGTCTCTTTCAGACTGTAACGCGACATTTATGTCGCTTATTTTGCGGAATAAAATTTACGGCGTATTGGTTGGGGTCGGCGTGAAGGTGAACGTCGGCGTCGGCGTAAACGTGGGCGTGAAGGTTGCAGGCACGGGAACCTGCGTAAGGATGGATGACGCGGGGTTATAGATCATAGGCGCAACCCAAAGCGCGCGGTCTCCCGCTGATGCGCCTGTGGCGAGTACGGTGATGATGAACTTTACGTCCTTGCCGACCAGCGAAGTGAGATCAACATCGGCGGAGTAGGATTGACCTTCGTAGCGTTCGACGAACGCCCAAAAAGTTTGGATGGACGAACTGCCTGCCTCAGAATAATCGAGACGCAACACAACATAACAGGAAGTTGCGCCGTATTCGCAGTTGACCGTCGCGCGGAATTTATCTCCGCTTTTCACAGTGTACGCGGGATAAATTCCTTGAATGTATCCGTTGTTCACGTTTTGCGGGGAGGTGAGCAGCCCCGCGCGCGGGTCGTTTGTGCCGTTCTCCATTTTCGACGGAGCCGTGACCAGCACAAAACCTTTCGCATCGCCATCGGTACCGGGGCAGGGCAATTCGCCTGTGCCGCTGTACCACTTCGCCGCGCAGACGTTGGCGACGAAGTCGTAACTTACGCCCGTGATTGGCGTAATGGCGGTCGGAGGCGTGGCAGGCGTAAGCGAGGGCGCGGGCGTCGTAGGCGTGACGGGCGTTCCCGCAACTTTGATTTCGACCCAGAAAGATTTCGTTCCCGCAGAGCCGATTCCAAACGGAACGCCGACATTGTTCTTAAGTTTCCAATAACCGCGATAAGTTCCAGCGGCGGCGGGCGATTGCAAAGTGACGGTAATATCCACCGTTTGACCTGGCGTAACAGAAGCGGGGATGAGCGCGGAATCGGGTCCGTTCATCTTCTCGCCTGAGTCAAAGAGCAAACTGTAATTTGTCCAAGTGCATGTGCCGACGTTCTTCAAGCGCCATGTTTTGGTAAAGGTCGCATTCGGTTGGAAGGTCATGCCGTCGGGGACGGTAACGTCAGAGACGAATTGCGCGCGGTCGCAGGACGCAGGAATTGGCGTCGCGGACTTGGTGGGAGTCGGCGTGGGAGGCGTACCAGTAACGGTTGGCGTAAGGGTGGGAATGATTCCGCCGACGCGCGAAATAATCGGGTTTACCCACAAAGCGCGGTCTTCGAGCGGCGACCCATACGCGGAGATGACGAGGATGAATTTCACGTCCTGTCCGGCGAGCGAGCTCAAGTCGACGTTGGCGTTATAACTCAAGCCTTCGTATCTTTCGCGGAAGGTCCAAAACGTCCTTGCCGCATTCGAGCCGATTTGATAATCGAGGCGATAGGCGACGTAGCAATTTGTCGCGCCGTATTCGCAGCCGATGGTGGCTTGGAAGCGGTCGCCGCTTTGCACGCGGAATGCGGGATAGACGGCTTGGATATATCCGTTGCTGACGTTATTCGGGACGAAGATCAAACCCGCCTGCGCCGACGCGATTCCATTTTCGAGTTTGGGCGCGTCGCGCTTCAAGGAATATCCGTTTGCGCTGCCGTCTGTGCCGGGGAAACTCAGCGCGCCCGCGCCGCTCGACCACGCGGCAGAAGCGGCATTGGCGGTAAAGTCATATCCCGCGTTGGCTGAACCTGAAACATAAATCTCGACCCAAAAGGATTTGTTCGCCGTCGAGCCGATGCCAAAGATTCCGCCCGAAGCGCTCTTGAATTTGTAATAGCCAAAGTAATGTCCGGCGGAACTTGGCGCGGTCATGTTCACGCTGATATCCACCGTTTGACCGGGGTTGACGGTCGTCGGTAAAGCGACAGAACTCGGCGCGTTCATTTTCTCGCCGCTGTCAAAGATCAGCGAAACGTCGGAACTCGTCCACGCGCAAGAACCGATGTTTTTCAATCGCCACGTTTTTTGAAACGCCGCGCCGGGCGCGTAACTTGTTCCATCGGGAACGGTTACATCGGCGATAAATTGCGCCCAGTAACAAGATGCGGCTTGCGCGGGCTGCGCCGCCGCCGACGGCATGACGGAAAACGTCAATGCCAGCAAGAGCAGCGCAGTCGTAAATTTCGATATGATTTTCATTCTTCCTCCAAATAAACAAATTCACAACAGAATAAGTTTCAAAAGTCTCATTGACTATACGCCCTTCCTAGTATAACTTTTCTTAAAGGAATGTTCAATGTATTAACGAAACAATTTCATGGTAAATTTTTGGGCGTTTGCCAATGCCGCCGTATAATAAATATATGACGCGCACAATTTTACACCTTGATTTAGACGCATTCTTCTGCTCGGTGGAAGAGACGCAAAATCCCGCGCTGCGCGGAAAACCATTTGCGGTGGGCGGCAAACCCAACGAGCGCGGAGTCGTCGCATCGTGTTCGTACGCGGCGCGGAGTTTGGGAATCCGCTCTGCCATGCCCATGGCGCGCGCGGTGAAATTATGCGGCAATCTAATCATCATCTCCGGGCGGCATGGGTTATATAGCGAATTCTCGAAAAAGGTGATGGATAAATTCGCGCAGGTGACGCCGCTTGTCGAGCAGATTTCGATTGACGAGGCTTTTCTCGATATTTCAGATATGAGCGAACCTCCGCTACGCGTCGCGCGCGACCTTCAAAATTCGATAAAAAACGATTTAGATTTGCCAAGTTCAATCGGCATCGCGTCTAATAAACTCGTGGCAAAAATCGCAACGGAGGTTGGGAAAAAATCGAGCAAGAAAAAAACCGAGCCGCCGTTCGCGCTGACTCTCGTCCCGTTTGGTGAAGAAGCCAAATTCCTCGCGCCCCTGCCCGTCGATATGCTCTGGGGCGTGGGACCAAAAACCTTTGCGAGACTCGCCGAACTTGGCATTCATACAATTGGAGATATTGCGGCTTGGCGCGAGAATGACCTGGCGCGGCTCTTCGGCGAACATGGGCGCGACCTGTGGCGGCACGCGCAGGGAATTGACAACCGCCCCGTCGCCGCCGAATATGAGACAAAATCCGTCAGTCAGGAAAATACGTTCAGCGTAGACGTGCGCGACGAGAAGACGCTGGAAAAAACGTTGCGCGAACAATCGCAGCAAGTGGGCAGGCAATTGAGAAAAAACGACCTCGCGGGAAAAACGGTCAAATTGAAAATCCGCTGGTCGGATTTCACCACGCTCACGAGACAAACGACGCTGCCAAACGCAACCGATAACGACGATGAAATTCTCAAGACCGCGCTAAAACTCCTGCGCGCAACGCGGACGCAGCATCAAGCCGTGCGGCTTATCGGCGTTGGAGTCAGCGGCTTGGGCGCGCCGATTCGTCAACTCAGTTTGTGGGATGCGGGCGGAGAAAAATCGCGCAAGTTGCAAGAGGTTATAGATCAGTTGCAGGAAAAATATGGGAGGGACGTGATAAGAAAAGGATGAAGAATGAAGGAAAAAGGAGACAAAATGAAAACGCTTGACCTCAAAAAACAATTCAAATATTTGTATCAGCCTTCAGCCAAAAAGATAGAAACCGTGCAAGTTCCAAATTTGCAATTTGCCATGATTGACGGCGCAATCGAAAAAGGCTCCGAGCCGGGAAAATCTCCCATGTTTGCCGAAGCCACGCAGGCGTTGTACGGCGTTTCGTACACGCTCAAATTCATGCTCAAGAAGCGCAAGACCAACGTCATTGATTATCCCGTGATGGCGCTGGAAGGATTGTGGTGGGTCGAAGACGGCGCGTTTGACATCGCCGTAAAAGACAATTGGTTTTATACGTTGATGATTATGCAACCCGAAGTCATCGTCAAAGAAATTTTTGAAGAAGCCCGCGAGCAAGTCCGCAAGAAAAAAGGCGAAAGCGAAGCGCTCAATAAAATTCGTCTCGCACATTTTGAAGAAGGCTTATGCGTCCAGACCATGCACATTGGACCTTATGCCACCGAACCCGCGACCATTGACCGCATGAGAGCCTTCATGCAGGAAAACGGATTGAAAGATAACGTCGGTACCAACGGCAAGCACCACGAAATCTATCTCAGCGATCCGCGCAAAGCCGCGCCGGAGAAAATGAAAACCGTATTGAGACATCCGGTTATTAGCGCGTGAACGTTAATCCCTGCAACTCTTTTTGTTTTTCCGCGTAATAAAAATACAAAACAAAAGGAGAAAAAAAATGAACGACGTAAAAGTTCTCACCCGCAGTAAATCCAACCGCATGATCGCGGGCGTGTGCGCCGGACTTGCAGACTACCTCAACATTGACCCCACCGTTGTGCGCCTGCTATTTGTACTTGGTTTCTTCGGCTTGCATGGCGGCATAGTGGTCGCCTACCTCGTCATGGCGCTCGTGACCCCCGAACAGTAAAAGCCATGTCATTGCGAGGAGCGCTCTTGTTTTTTTGCGACGAAGCAATCTCTAATTAAGGAGGAGATTGCTTCGTCGGGAAGAACGCCCTTCTCGCAATGACGCATTTTTTTCAACGAGCCAGCGACAGGAAGACATCCTCCAACGTTGGTTCTCCCCGCTCAATTTTTTCAACCGCGATGTTTTCACCCGCCAGCGAGTTTTGCATCGCGTCTTTTTCAACCCCCAAACTGATCACGCGCAGGTGATCGCCCGCCAGCCCCACGCGCTCCACGCCCTCCAGCGCAGAGAGCGCCTCCAACCCGCGCTCCAACGGATGCGCGTACGCCTCCCACACATCCCCTTTAATAATCGTCTTTTTCAAATTCGTCGGCGTATCCATCGCCAACAATTTTCCGTCGCGCATCACGCCCACGCGCTCGCAATATTCGGCTTCGTCCATGTAATGCGTGGTGACCAAAATCGTCACGCCGGTTTCCGCCAGTTCGTAGATCAAATCCCAAAATGCGCGGCGCGCGGTCGGGTCGACGCCCGAGGTGGGTTCGTCGAGAAAAAGCAATTTCGGCTCATGCACCAAAGCAATGCCTAGCGAAAGTCTCTGCCGCCAGCCGGTGGAAAGATCGCGCGTGAGCGCGTTCTCATGTCCTGCAAGCCCCACCAGTTCAAGCGTATGTTGGATGCGGGCTTTATCCGTAACGCCGTACACGCCGCCGTAAAAAGTCAAATTTTCAAACGTGGTCAGGTCGTCATAGATGGCGAATTTTTGCGACATATAACCGGATCGCAAGCGGACTTCCTCGCTCTGCTTGAAAACGTCGTAACCAAGCACGGTCGCTTTGCCGTCGCTGGGTTTGAGCAACCCAAGCAGCATCCGAATGGTGGTGGTCTTCCCCGAACCGTTCGGTCCGAGATAGCCGACGATTTCGCCCTTGCCCACCTCAAAGTTGACGTGATCCACCGCAACGAAATCGCCGAAGCGGCGCGTAAGGTTGTGAACAGAGATGACAGGTTCAGTCATGGTTTGACTCCGATAAAGCGATAAACACATCTTCCAGCGCAGGCGGAATCTGGCGCACCGAAAACAGTTTTGCGTTTTGCGCTTCGATTTGTTTTGGCAGCCGCGCGATTACGTCCTGCGCGGTATTTTCTTTGACGCGCACATGCAACTTATCGCCAAACGCGGCGACATCTTCCACGTCTCGATCTTGATGCGCGATATGACGCAAAGCGTTGAGCGGCTCGCCGCGCAGTTCAAGCACGCGCCCGTTGAGTCGCGCGCGCAAATTAGACGGCGCGTCTTCCGCGATAATCTTCCCGGCTTTCATAAATCCCACGCGATGACAACGCGAGGCTTCATCCATATAGGGGGTGCTGATAATCACTGAAACGCCGTCGCCTTGTCCCTCTCCCTGTGAGAGAGGGGTTGGGGCGAGGGGTTGCGCGACAAGTTTGATGACCAATTGCCAGAAATCCTGCCGCGTTACAGGGTCGACGCCCGTCGTCGGTTCGTCCAACAATAACAAGCGCGGACGCGTGACCAGCGCGGACGCCAGCCCAAGTTTTTGCTTCATGCCGCCGGAAAGTTGCCCCGCGCGGCGTTCGACGAATTTATCCAAGCCGACAAACTCAAGGATTTCCATCGAGCGCGGCAGCCATTCGGAAGGGGACAATCCGCGAATTTCGGCAAAGAAACGGATATTTTCGAGGACGGTTAAATCTTCGTACATCGAAAATCGCTGCGAGAGATAGCCGATTTGCGAACGCGCCATCTCCACTTGTTTTCGCAAGTCATATCCGCAGATGGAAACCTCGCCCGCGTCGGGCAATAACGCGCCGACGAGCAGCCGCATGGCGGTTGTCTTTCCCGCGCCGTCCGATCCGACAAGCCCGTAGATTTCGCCCGATTTTACATTCAGCGAAACGCCGTCCACTGCATGGACATTGCCGAAATGTTTATGTAAATTATTCGCTTGCACAAGATAATCTGTCACGGTTAATTCTCACTGAATTTTATTGGATGAACGATCACAAACGCCTCGTCTTTTGCCAGCGCTTCCAATTGTTCGCGGCTGGGGCGTTTGGGCAATCCATGCGCCTTTTCCATAATCAAGCCGATCATAAAGGGATGCCGTTCAAGGCGCGTTTCTATAAAATCTGCAAACCTCGACGGGTCGGTAACCACTTCCGCTGCGCCATGAAAATATTTCGCGCCGACCCGCACTTCTACTTGAGGATTGATTTCAATGTTGCGAACCCAATCAGATTTCAAGCCGCGCGCCGAACCGAGGTAGTAATCCTCGCCGATTTTTTCATATTGAAGCGGAGTTACCCGCTTCAACCCCGACCGCCTGCCCGTAGTGGTCAAGAGCAGAATGATCCTGCCGATGAGCGTCCCAAGTCCAACCGCGTACAGCGCGCGATGAATTTTTTGGACGGTCTTCATTCTTGACCAGTTGAACGCAATAGGCTTCATGTCATTTCAACTTTCATATTATTTGTTGAAACGTTTGAACGTTCCAACTTTATTTGAACACCACATCCGCAGGCATACCAATTTTCAACTTGCCTTCGAGATTTTCGACTTTTAATTTGATAGCGTAAAAAGTGGAGCTGCGCCCTTCGACGGTTTGGACGTTGCGCGGAGTGAACTCGGCTTGATTTGCAATCTCGATGACCGTTGCGGTAAACGTTAAATCGGGGAATGAATCCGCGCGGACTTCGGCTTGCTGTCCGAGGCTGACCTGCCCGTAAAGATTTTCGGGAACATATACGGTGATGGTGATATTGGTCAAATCTGCCATAGTAAACGCCACCGCGCCGGGCTGCACAAACTCGCCGGGTTCAATGTTGCGCGTGAGAATAACGCCGTCTATGGAAGAACTAATTTCAAGTTTGGCAAGTTGCGTATCGAGAAGATCAAGGTTGGCTTGCGCTTGTTTCACCGCGCTCTGCGCCTGATCGAGCGCGTTCTTTGCAGAGATCACCGCAGGAGATTGCGCGCCCGTTTGCAAAGAAAGCAGGCGGGTATACGCCGCGTCGTAACGCTGTTGGGCGACGACGACATTTCCGCGCGCGTATTGAATATCTTCCTCCGCTTGAGTGTTCGTCAAGTCGTTGAAGTTATTTTGCGCGGCGTCGAGTTCGTCCGCTTTTTGATTGTAGTAATCATACGCCGCGTCGCGCAGTCCCCCGCCTTCGGCAGCGTTTTCAGATTGAATCTTGACCTTATCTGCGACAAGAAAAGCGGCGCGGGCTTCGGCGAGTTTTTTCTCGGCGGCGAGGTAATTTGCGTTGTTCAAGTCGCCGATGACTTTATTGAGATTTGCAAACGCGTCGGTCAACGCGATTTGGGAAGAATCCACTTCGGTTTGCGCGGCGGCGATCTGCGCGGATTCTTCGATATACCATAACGGCTGATCGAATTCGTCCGGCGCGGAGTAGCGCAAGTCTTTTGCGCGTTGGGCGTCTTGCGCGGAGAGAGCCGCCTGAAGCGTTTGATCATATTTGGTTTGCGCGGAAGTTAACGCGGCATTCGCAGAATCCACTTGAGACGCGGCGACGCTGCGCTGCGCGGTCAGCAAACTCGGGTCGAGACGCAGCAGCGCGTCATCCGCTTTGACCGATTGACCTTCCGCGACGAGAACCTCCGCTACTTTGCCGGCGAGCTCAGGCGAGACGTTTACGATAGCGGCTTCGATAGAACCAGACGCGGTGATGTGCCCGTTGGCGGGATCGTTGAGGGTGTTATATCCAAGATATACGAGCGCGCCAAGTATGATAACGCCAAGCGCGATGCGAACAGGGACGGGGGGAAATTTATTTTGCATTTTTTGATCTCCTTAAGATAGAAGACTTGACGGGTTTCCGAAAAGATAGGTCTTAATAAAACTTGTCAGGTCTGTGTTTATAAATTAGTCGAGACGTTTTCTAAATCGTAAGGCGGCTGCGCCCATGATGACCGTTCCAAAAATAATCAACGCGGTAACTTCGCCCTGAATGGCTGCAATACCGACGCCTTTAATTAAGAGCGCTCGGATAATAATCAGGTAGTAGCGAAGCGGAATTGCGTATGAAACAATTTGCAAAAATTTCGGCATTGCCGCGATGGGGAAGAAGAAGCCCGAGAGGAAGATCATCGGCAGGTTGAACATCATCACGGTCATCATGGCTTCCTGCTGCGTGTTTGCCATTGTCGAAGCAAAAAGCCCGATGCCAAGACTGGACATAAGAAACAAGCCCGACGTGATAATAATCAACGCGCCGCTGCCGCGCACGGGAACGCCAAACCACCAATGCCCGATCAGCAAGATTTCAAACGTTTCTATAAAGCCCAGAATTACATACGGGAGCAGCTTGCCTACAATCAATTCCCATGAGCGAATGGGCGTGACGATGAGTTGTTCGATGGTGCCGCGCTCGCGCTCGCGCACGATGGTTGTCGCCGTGAGAATGGAAGTAATGAAGGAAAGAATCATGCCGATGACGCCGGGGATATTAAAGTAGGCGCTGTTAAGATCGGGGTTGTATAAAACCTGCGTGCGTACCTCCACAGGCGCCGATGGGGCATGACGTCCGCTGAGCATGGCTTGCTGACTCAATATTTTTGTAGAGTACGCCTGTCCAACAAGGCGCGCAGTAGAAAGCGCCGTAGCGCCCACGCTGGCGTCGGAGCCGTCCAAGATCATTAATACCTGCGCGTTGCTTTCAATCAAACGGCGGTCATAATCGGGGGGGATGACCAACACGACGCGGGTATCGCCCGATTCGATCAACGCCTGATATTCGTTCGCAGAGGAGACGGAATAGTCGAGGACGAAATAATCCGCGGCGCGGAAGGCGTCCAACAGGGCGCGCGATTGCGTGGTCTGGCTTTGATCCCAAACCGCCATGGAGATATTCCTCACGTCTGTGGTTGCCGCATATCCAAGCAGGAATAATTCCATAATCGGTATGAAGATAATCATAACCAGCGTGCGCGGATCGCGGAATATCTGCACAAACTCTTTACGGATGATAGAGATGATACGAGAATTAAACATAGAAACTCCAAATACAAAGGATGAATTATGAATGATGAAGGGTGAAGAAAAAAGACGAAATGCGGATTTTATTCTTTGATTTTGAATTCATCCTTTATCTTTCATCCTTATTTTAGAATGCCATGCAGATAAATATCGGCGTACGCGTCTACGGTATCTTTCGGCATCAGGTCGCCGATCACCGAATTGTTTACGATCATTTCGGTAATGTAATAGGAAATGATCAAACCAAAAAAAGTGCGGACGAGCATGGCGGGATTGGTCACGCGGATACTCTTGCGCGTTTGAATAATTTTTTCCATAACGGGCAGAATTTTTGGGGCAATTTCACGCAGCATAATGGTGGCGTGTTTGCCTTTGAATTCCACAAATTCGATGAACATCAAATTAATGTAATACGGTTCTTTGCCCAGTTCCGCAATGACGATGTGCAGGGCGTTCTTGAAGAACTCCTCCGCCGAATCGCCTTGCGCTTCAAGAATAGCGGGCAACACTTTTTTATACGGATGCTTGTCTATGATGATGGCTTCAAATATTTCATCCTTGCTCGCAAAATGATTGTAGATGCTGCCTAACGCCAAGCCCGCCTGCTCGGCGATCTGGCGCATGGACGTAGCGTGATAGCCCTGCTTCATAAATAACGCCAGCGCGGCGTCTTCAATGGTCAGTCGGGTGACTTCGCCTTTCGTTTGAGGTTCTTTTTTTGGCATAAATTCTCGGCTCTTTCTTAAATGAACGAACGTTCGTTTTATTTTACGCAAAATGTTTTTTCTGTCAAGGGAAAAAACAAAACTCACCCGCAAAGTTCAGGGTGAGTTTTGTAGCAACAGGCTTAACTTACGCAGGATCAATCAGTTGACAGTAATAGCTGACGCAATCCCGATTCTGCTTCAAGCGGAGTGACGGACAATGCCGCGCCCCACTCGCCGATCAGCGCTTTCTCTACGCGCTTTAACAGCGCCTGATCGTTCTCATTCAGCGAACGGACTTTTCGATAAGCCGCAAGGCTGCGCGTCACGCGGCAAAGCGATTCAGCGCTGCCCGCTTTCAGCATATCCATCAACATCGTTTTTCGCAAATGACGGTCATCAGGGAGCGGATCAATCGGGCTGGTCAGAATTTTTTGCAATTTCTTGAATTCGTTCTCAGAAGCGGGA
>JAQTWR010000006.1:12144-20646 GCA_028689195.1 Anaerolineales bacterium
AATGGTCATATCGTTAATTTGAATGGCATAGTACAAAACCTCGCTGCCAGACATGTTTCTCTTTTCCAAGCGAACAACCTTCCCTAACCCAAAGGTCCAGTGCATGACCGAATCGCCTTCACGGAAGCTCATAAGTATCTCCTTGATAAGGACAACGAGTCTACAACAAGAGCAAAATTATTAATACCTCTTTATTGCGGCGGAATCGTCATCGAAAAAACAAAAATGCCAGTCTGACAAAAAGACTGGCATGTGGAACCCGTCGTTCTGGGATGCAATGCAATTATATCACCTGACGCATCTTTCCCTTTTCCGCGAATCGAGAACGCCTCGACAATCGCTTCAGGCGCGAAAAATCCTGCGGCTACTCAAGCCTGCGTAGATATTCCTGCGCCTCTTCAAAAGTCTTGAAGGAAGCGGTATTACCGCTGACCTTATCTGCCACCACGAACATATTCGCTTCGGCGTCGTGATATAGATGGTGACTTCTGTTCACCGGATAAACGGGCGCAGATTTACCCGTAAACATCTCATAAAGATTATGCGCCTTGGCGTGATCGGGGTATTGCTCCAGCACAACATGGAGCAGGGTCAACGCAAGAGGAACCTTGTCATAAGAAAAAAGCCTATGAGCCGCCTCTAAAAGCAAGTTGACAGAAATGCGACATTCAAAATCTTGAGACATCATAACCATCCTTTATAAAGTCATTTTTATCATGCGACAAAACACTGCGGGGTTATGAACCTTCACCCGCCTGCAATCTTAACTTTATATCCCAACTTTCGCAACTCCTCCGCGATTCTTTCGCGGCGTTCGCCTTGAATTTCGATCTCGCCATCCTTCACGGTTCCGCCCGCGCCGCAGACTTGTTTGAGGCGTTTGGCGAGTTCCTTCATATCTTCTTCGGAGAGAACGAGCTTCTTGACAATCGTCACCGCCTTGCCGCCGCGCCCCTTTGAATCGCGGTGCAGATACGCGGTCTGCTCCTGCGGCGGCAGCGACTTTACTTTTGCGGCGGCGGTTTCTTTTTTGCGAATATCTCCCTGATCGGAAGACCAAACGGTACGACTATCATTTTGCGGCATAGGCTATAGGTTATCACAAAACTCCCGCCTGTCATGCTCTTTTTTGGCAATACGGGCGTAAAATTGAAGTACAAATTGGATCTTCAGGAATTACCGTGATGATTTCTGTTTTTTTTGGCTATCTGTGGCGGCGCGACATTAATGTCGCGCTACAGGTTGTGGCTTATCACGGCAAATCTCAAATATCCTACAAATTTTTTTGGAATCTAAAGCAGATGTGCGCTATAATGTCAAAGTTGTCTGACAAATATCATCAGGAGAACCCCATGACCACAATTGACCTCACAATTCACAAAGACCGCCGCGCCCGCGCCATTCAACGCGCAAAAGAGCGCAACATCATCATCCCCACTTATGCCCAAATGAAAGACCCTTCGAAAATTCCCGCGAAAGTTAAAGAGGAATTGAAAGGCATTGGGCTGTGGGATATTCATCCGCGCAACTTGTTCCGCATCAACTGGCACAACCAACCCACCGCTTCGGGCGGGACCTTTGGCGGCGTGAACTATTTGGAATTACCGTCCTCTTTGACGGGAGTCAAAGCGCGGGTTATCGTCATCGTCGGGAAGTGGTTCCCGACCGGCGCGCATAAAGTCGGCGCCGCGTTTAGCTGCCTCGTCCCGCGTTTGGTCACCGGTCAATTTGACCCGACCACCCAAAAAGCCGTGTGGCCCTCCACCGGAAATTACTGTCGCGGCGGCGCGTATGACTCCGCGTTGCTCGCGTGCGATTCAATCGCGATTTTGCCCGAAGGCATGTCGAAGGAAAGATTCGAATGGCTGGAAAAAGTCGCGGGCGAGACGATCAAGACGCCGGGCAGCGAATCCAACGTCAAAGAAATTTTCGATAAATGCTGGGAGTTGAAGCAGTCGGGGCAAGACCTGATGATCTTCAATCAGTTTGAAGAATTTGGAAATTATCTCTGGCATTACGAAGTGACCGGACACGCGATGGAAGAAGTGTTGAAGCAGGTCATGGGCAAAAATGATCGCTTCCGCGGAATCGCATCTGCGACCGGCTCGGCTGGGACAATTGCCAGCGGCGATTATCTCAAGCAAGTCTTCCCCGAAAGCAAAATCGTCGCGAGCGAAGCGCTCCAATGTCCCACGCTTTTAGAGAACGGATTCGGCGCGCATCGCATTGAAGGCATCGGCGACAAGCATGTGCCGTGGGTACACAACACCAAGAACACCGATATGGTCACCGCCATTGACGATAACGCCGTAGTCAATATCGCGCGTTTGTTCAACGAAGAAAACGGACGCGCGTATCTGGTCGAGAAGGGCGTTCCTGAGAATATCGTCGCGCAGTTGGAATTGCTCGGCTTCTCCGGCATCTCCAATGTGTTGAGCTGCATCAAAGCCGCGAAGTATTACGAGATGGACGAGAACGACGTGATGGTGACCATGCTGACCGACTCGATGGAACTCTATCGCTCGCGCCTGCATGAGATGCATCAGGAATTTGGCGCATACAGCGAAAACAACGCCGCCGCAGATTTTGCGCGTTACCTGCACGGACAATCCACAGACAACATGCTTGAACTCACATATCCCGAACGCCGCCGCGTACATAATTTGAAATATTACACATGGGTCGAGCAGCAGGGAAAATCTTACGAAGAAATTCAGCAGCAATGGTATCAGCCCAATTATTGGACGGATGTCCAAAAGCAAGCCGATGAAATTGACGAACTGATCGTGGAGTTCAACAAGGAAGTTGGGTTGAGTTAGAAAGTTCAAACCTCCGAGGTCTGCGAGACTTCGGAGGTTTTGTTTTAAGATATTCAACCCAAGTTGCTATCATGTTTTCTGGGCAAGAAGATTTCAAGCCCTTGCCACAGATTTCACCGATTTACACGGATTTTTTTCAAATCAGCAAAAATCCGCGTAACACCAGCGCTGCTCGAACCGATGCTATAATTTCTTTATGCCATCGCTTCACGATATTCAGGCAAAATTTTCTCGCGACGAATTTGAATTTTCAAAACACGCCGTTGACCGATCCATCTTGCGCGACATTAGCGTAGCCGAGATACGAGAAGCCATAGCCAACGGCGAAATGATCGAAAATTATCCCGACGATAAATACGGACCAAGTTGCCTGATATTCGGCATGACAGTCTCTCAGCGTCCGCTTCATATTCAATGCAGCTACCCAACCCGCTCGGTTATTAAGATCATTACCGTTTACGAACCTGACCCCGCCGAGTGGATTGAATATAAAGAAAGGAAGTAAATCTTATGAAACAAGAAAATCTGGTTGAAGAAAAAGTGACTTATACCCTGTTCAAAGACGGACAGTTTTATATTATTGAAAACGTTCCAGCGCGCGTGGATGTGGAAACTGGCGAGCAATATTTTTCCCCGCAGACGGTTGAACTATTGCAGCAAATCATCCGCCAGCATCCAAAGCCAATCCGAGTGGTGCAAACGCCAGTTTATAGTTTTTCATAAACAAATCCCTGCAAGTCATACACTCCAAACCTCCGAGGTCTGCGAGACTTCGGAGGTTTTGTTTGTGGGGTTTATAATTGTCGAAAAGAATACCGGTGACAGTCACTCGCTTCGCGAAAGTGGCTGTCACATCAAGGACGGAAACATGAAAAAACTTGCACCGTTATTCATTGCGCTTTTAGGAATCGCTCTCATCATCGCCGCGATTGTCGTCTGGCTCGAACCGCCGAAAGACGGCGGAGTGTTCACCACGGCAGGGTCAATCATTTTGTTTCTTTCTGGCTTGGGCACAAGTATCAAAGGCTGGATGGATTTGTTCTCCAAAGAGAAATCATCCAACAGCGTGAGTCAGGAAATGATTAACCGCAGCGACACCAGCACACCCATTCAGGCGCAAACGGTGAACATTTATCAAAATTCTCATTTACCCTCCCCCCCTACCCCTCTCCCGGCGGGAGATGGGAGAAACACTCTTCCTCAACAACCCTACTTCTTCGGTCGCGCGGACGAACTCAAAATTATCGCATCTGCCCTCTCCCCCGACTCGCGCACATGGGGCGCACTCATTGATGGACCTGGCGGCATCGGCAAGACCGCCCTCGCCATCAAAGCCGCGCACGACGCGCCCGCGGAACTTTTCGAGCGCAAAATCTTCATCACCGCCAAAGTGCGCGAACTGACCGCCGAAGGCGAAGCCAAACTAACCGACTTCACCCGCCCGACCTACCTCGCCATGCTGGACGAACTGGGCAAAGAACTGGGCGCAGACGGACTCGAAAAACTCGCGCCCGATGAGCGTCCCAATGAACTGCGCCTCGCGCTGGCGGGCAAAAAGGCGCTGATCATCTTCGACAATTTGGAAACCCTGCCCGAAGATGAGCGCACGCGCCTGTTCCAATTCCTCTCGCGCCTACCTGAAGGGAACAAAGCCATCGTCACCTCCCGCCGCCGCACCGACGTGGACGCGCGCATCGTGCGCCTCGACCGCCTCGCCCGCGACGAAGCCCTGCAACTCATCGGAGAACTTGCTGCGAAGTATCCGCGCCTCGCCCGCGCCTCCCAAAAAGAGCGCGAAGACCTGTACGAGATCACGCAGGGCAACCCGCTCTTCATCCGCTGGATCGTGGGGCAGTTGGGGCGTGATGGCTCGCAGTGCCGCACCATCGCAGAAGCCTGCGCCTTCATTGACAAAGCCCCGAAAGGCAACGACCCGCTCGAATACATCTTCGGCGACCTGCTGGAGACCTTCACCGCCGACGAGACGAAAGTCCTCGCCGCGCTGACGTATTTCACTCTGCCCGCCAAACTCAAGTGGATCGCGGAAATGACCAACCTGCCCATCCGCGCCGCCGAGACCGCGTTGGAAGACCTGACTGACCGCTCCATCCTGACCTCCGACCTGTCCGCCCAAACCTACTTTTTACCCCCTCTGACAGCGAAATTCATCCGCACCCGCCGCCCCGAAGCCGTGACCCAAACAGGCGACGCGCTTGGTAACAAAGCATTAGTGTTAGCATACCAGCACGGCTACCACAACTACGAAGATTTCAAAATACTTGAAAATGAATGGCACTTTATCGAAGCCTCTTGGGCTCGGCTTTCTCTAACAAAACCTCTTCAACTACGGTTATTGCGTGATTTGTTACATCAATTTTTGAATTTTTCTGGCAGGTGGGATGAAGAAATATTGTTAAACCAAATAGTAGAACAAAATGCAATCAAAGAAAACGATAATCACAGCGCGGGTTTAAGTGCTTTTTATATAGGTTACCTCCATTTTCTTCGCAAACAATCGGATGAAGTTTTATCATGTGCTTTACGTGCTGAAACTTACTGGAAAGAAGCACATCCAAGAGAAAAAGCCACTGCCATGCGCTTACTTGGGCTTGGGTATCAGTTAAAGGGCGAACATTCAAAATCCATAGAATTATTCAAAGAATCACTTGCAACATATCAATCAATAAACCCTGAAATGCAGGAAGTTATAGTCCTGCTCAATGATTTGGCTGTCATACACCGCGAAATTGGTAATCATAGTTTTGCAGAAAAATATTACCAAGACGCACTAATTATCGCAAAGAAAAATAATGATGTTGAACAAATTGCTGGGCTAACAGGCAACCTAGCCCATCTTTATATTGATGACAAGAAATGGGAAGAAGGTTTTACATATGCTAATGAGGCGTTGGTAGTATCCGAAAAAATTGGCAGGCTAGATTTTATTGCGACAGACAGTATGCACCTTGCAAGAATACTTTTCCATAAACACAACTACGAACAAGCATTGCCATTCGTCCATCGTGCCATCGAGATGTTCACCCGTTTGCGTACGCCCGACAATTTACAATGGGCGCAGGAAACACTGGCTAAAATCGAAAAAGCATTGAGCAGTAACCAGTGAGCAGTGGGCAGAAGCCGAGTCCCTCGCCCGCGAAGCCCTCGCGCTGGCAGAGAAAGTCGGGCGGCAGGAGTTGATTGCCGTCGATTGTCACATCCTCGCCAAAGCCCTGCTCAAACAGAATAAGGATTTGGAAGAAGCGTTGTCTTTGTCCCGCCGCGCTGTCGAGATTTTCACACGCTTGCGTCATCCTGATTTGCAATCCGCGCAGGAAACGCTGGAGGAAATTGAAAAGGCAAGTAAGTGACAGTCACCTGCGAGGTGACTGTCACTTGGAAGGTTACCCGCCGCGCCGTCGAAATTTACACGCGCCTGCGTCATCCCAATTTGCAGTCCGCACAGGAAACGCTGGAGGAGATTGAGGAAAGGATGAAGTGACAGTCATCTTGCAGATGACTGTCACTTGCTTGGGGAAAATTCTATAAGTCTTGGCAAAAATGTCAGTACTTTTTTATAAAAATATAAGTACATTTTCCTAAAGATGTAAGTACATTTTTGGAAACCTTCCCTGTCAGGATTAAAAACCTCTCAAGGAAGGATCGCAAACCTTCCAAGGAAGGTTTGCCAACGAGTCAAGGAAGGTTTTACCTGCCGCACCGTCGAAATTTACACGCGCCTGCGCTCGCCCAGTCTGCAGTCCGCACAGGAAACGCTGGCGAAGATAGAAAAGGCAAGTAAGTGATAGTCACCTGCGAGGTGACTGTCACTTGGAAGGTTACCAGCCGCGCCGTCGAGATTTACATGCGCCTGCGCCATCCTGATTTGCAGTCAGCGCAGGAAACGCTGGAAGAAATAGAAAAGAAGATGAGTAGAGAGTAGAGAGTAGTAAAACTAATTTCCAGTCGTCTAATCTAGGAGTGTCTAAAAGGATGGGCTTTCTTTAACGCGAAGGCGCAAAGACGCCAAGCCTCAAAGGTTTCTTTGCGTCTTCGAGGCTTCGTGACTTTGTGTTTAGCCCACAAAGTTAGACACTCTCTTGCGCCACCGAAAAACAAAATTGTCGTAAAATCACCCCGTCACACCGCACTGGCGCTCGGTGCAAGTGTTGGAGACCGAATGGCGGGATGCGTTCCCGCATCCGTCAGGCTCGCTACCCAAAATTTGACAAACACTCAAATTTTCAGGAGACCCAAATGACCGACATGCATTACCCCCCCGAACCGTACCGCATCAAAGTAACCGAACCCATCCGCTTGATTCCGCCCGAAGCGCGCGAAGCCGCGTTGAAAGAAGCGGGCTACAACGTCTTTTCCCTCAAAGCGGAAGACATCTTCATTGACCTGCTGACCGACAGCGGCACAGGCGCGATGAGTTCCGAGCAATGGGCAGCCATGATGCGCGGCGACGAATCCTACGCGGGAGCGAGATCGTATCACCGCCTCAAAGCCGCAGTGGAAGATATTTTCGGCTTCAAGTATTTTGTCCCCACCCATCAGGGACGCGCCGCCGAGAACATCCTCGCGGCGTGCCTCGTCAAGCCCGGGCAGTATATTCCCAGCAACATGCACTTCGACACGACGGACGCGAACATCCGCGCGCGCGGCGGACGTCCCACCAACCTCGTGATTGACGAGGCGTTCGACATCGCCAGCCCGCATCCGTTCAAGGGCAATATGGACGTCAACAAACTCCGCGCCTTCATCGAAAAGATCGGCGTCGAGAAAATTCCCTTCGGCATGATTACCGTCACGAACAACGCGGGCGGCGGTCAACCCGTCTCGATGGAAAACCTCAAAGCGGTGGCGGCGGTCTACCGCGAATATAAACTGCCCTTCTTCATTGATTCCGCGCGGTACGCGGAGAATGCCTACTTTATCAAGTTGCGCGAAAAGGGATATGAAAATAAATCCGTGATTGAAATTGCCCGCGAGATGTATTCCCTCGCCGACGGTATGACCATGTCCGCGAAGAAGGACGCGATTGTTAATATCGGCGGTCTGCTCTGCCTGAACGACGAAAGCCTTTTCCAAAACGTCAAAAATGAATTGATCCTGCGCGAAGGATTCCCCACTTACGGCGGACTTGCAGGACGCGACCTCGACGCGATGGCGGTTGGACTCTACGAAGGGCTCGATGAAGCGTATCTTGTATCTCGTATCTCGCAGACTGCTTATCTTGCGAATCGTTTAAACGAATCTGGCATCCCCACCATCCAACCCGCAGGCGGTCACGCCGTCTATCTCGACGCGGCGCATGTCTTCCCGCACATTCCGCAGGGCGAATTCCCCGGTCAGGCGCTGGCGGTGGAACTCTACCGCGAAGGCGGCATTCGCGGCTGTGAGATCGGCTCGGTGATGTTCGCCTACCCCGACCCTGATTCTGGAAAAATGATTTATCCCAAACTGGAACTGCTGCGCCTCGCGATTCCGCGCCGCACGTATACGCAGAGTCACATGGATTACATCGTCGAATGTTTTGCGCGAATCACCACCCGCGCGGAGAAAATCCGCGGGTATAAATTCGTTTACGCGCCAGAGTTGCTGCGTCACTTCACGGCGAGATTTGAACAGTTGTAAATCAGGTTTCTAAAGTATCTAATGGGTAAAAACATGAGGCGTCAAA
>JAQTWR010000264.1 GCA_028689195.1 Anaerolineales bacterium
ACCCTGCTCGCGCCCGTCCTGATGACGATTGTATTAAGCGAAGCGGATACGCGCGGAAAACTTACCGCCCTCACGCGCTATTTGATTGGCTTTGGTTCGCTCTTTGTCCCCTATTTATTTTTCAACCTTGCGGTCGGCGGAACGCCCATGCCGAATACGTTTTACGCCAAGCAAGCCGAGTATGCCAGTTGGCGGTCATTGTCCATTTTTACGCGGCTGTGGCAGATGTTCTTGCAATTGTTGGTAGGTCCAAGCCTTGCGCTGCTGCCGGGAATGATCGGGTGGGGAGTCAAATCGGCGCGGGGAAAAATGTGGGGGAGCGTCGCCGCGTTCCTTTGGGCGTTGGGCTACTTCGGGATGTATATCCTCCGCCTGCCCATGTATCAACACGGGCGCTACATCATGCCTGCCATGCCGATATTCTTCCTGTTCGGTTTGCTGGCGTTTGCCGAGTTCGATAAAAGCAAAATGTTTGCGCGTCATCATTGGGTTGGTCAAGCCGCATGGCGCGGCGTTATCGTTATGCTGACGTTCAGTTTTATTTTTCTCGGCGCGAGTTCATACGCGCAGGATGTGGCGCTGATCGAAAGCGAAATGGTGGTCGCGGCAAAATGGGCGGCGCAGAACCTCCCGCCCGATGCGTTGATTGCCGCGCATGATATTGGCGCGTTGGGATATTTTGACGACCATGATTTAATTGACCTCGCGGGATTAATCTCGCCCGAAGTGATTCCGATTATTCGAGACGAGCCGCAGCTCGCAAATTATCTCAACCAGCGCGGCGCGGATTATCTCATCGCGTTTCCCGAATTTTATTCCCAGTTGATTCAAAACGCCGAAATTGTGTTTACGACAGATAGCGCGATTACGCAGGCGCTGGGACAGAAGAATATGGTAATCTATCGTTGGGGAAGCCCTTAATGGGTTAAAATAGCGACAATATGAAAGATAAAGAAACCAATCTTGGCGCGAATAAAATCTCCCTCATCGTCGTAGACGACCATCCGTTATTTCGTCAAGGCGTTGTGGATACCTTGTCGTTGGAAGCGGATATGCGTATCGTCGCCCAATCTGCCGCCGGCGACGAGGCGTTGGAGTTGATTCGCGCAAAGAAGCCCGATGTGGCTGTTTTGGATGTGAACCTGCCCGGTATGAACGGTCAACAGATTACGCATCAAATAACGCGCGAGAAAATCCCCACGCGGGTTATTTTAATGACAGGCTACGACGACGTGGAGCAAGCCATCCATGCGGCGTTGGCGGGCGCGTATGGTTATTGTTCAAAGGATATTCAACCGCAGAACCTGGCGCAGCTTGTCCGCGAAGTTGCCGGCGGAAAATTTGTTTTTGCGGGCAAATTATTTTCGCGCCGCGAGTTGGACTCGTGGCTAAAGGATAGTATGGAAGGCGCGTTCCGCTCGTACAGCGAACCCGGCTCTCCGTACCGCCCGCTCTCAGACCGCGAAATGGAAGTGTTGGATTGCGTTGTGCGCGGCATGAGCAACAAAGAGATCGCAAACCTGCTGAACATCAGCCACCAGACTGTTAAAAATCACGTCACCTCGATATTGAGAAAATTCGGCGTCGAAGACCGCACGCAGGCGGTTGTCTTTGCGCTTAAGCGGGGTTGGGTAACGCTTAAAGACGTGAATATTCGAACTCAGGAGTAAACGAATGGCGAATGGCGATTCTGTGGATTACAAATCTGAACTGGAAGAGACGCGACGCTCTTTGCGCGAAGTGACGTTGATGATCGAGCAGAGTCAGGGCGAGCTCGCCAAGATTACGCAGCGCAACACGGCAATCAACGCGCATTTGCAGCAAGTGCAAAAACAGGGCGCGCTTGAAGAAATCAAGATGGCGTATGATTCGGCTTTGGACGCGCAGCAAAGGCTTTTTGTCATGCGCGGGCAGTTGGACAAACTTCAAAACGATAAAAGCCACCTTGAAAAATATGAAACGATTTTGGAAAACGCCTCGGCTGCGCCAAGCGAATCCGCTTCAACCACGCCCGTCGCCGCCAAGGGACAAATGGCTGGCATCGAGATGATCGTCAACGCGCAAGAGGCGGAACGCCAGCGCTTATCCCGCCAAATGCACGACGGACCCGCGCAGGCGCTCTCCAATTTTATTCTGCAAACTGAAATCGCGATGCGCTTGATGGACGTAGACCCCGCGCAGGCAAAAGAAGAATTGGGCAGTTTGAAAACTTCCGCGATGGTCACTTTCCAAAAAGTACGCAGCTTTATTTTCGAACTGCGCCCGATGATGTTGGACGATCTCGGCTTGGCGCCGACGCTGCGTAAGTATGTAGACGCGTTCAAGGAGCAGCAATCGGGTTTGGAAGTGAGCCTGAATGTGACTGGCGCGGAACGCCGCTTTCAACCTTATCTTGAAGTGATGATTTTTCGCGCCACGCAGGAGTTGCTGGGCAATATCTCGCGCCATAGTCAGGCGACCGCGGTCAAAGTCCATGTTGATTTGGGCGGCGATTTGATTCGCGTCAGCGTCAGCGATAACGGCAAGGGCTTCGATCCCGATTTGTTGAAAGACTCGAATAATTTGGGTTTGAAACTCATCCGCGAACGCGCTGAAATGCTTGGCGGAAATTTCGAAATGGATAGTTCCATCGGCTCGGGCGCGCAAATATCTTTCAGCGTACCCGCAAAAGTTTGATTTTTTAACGATTCGCGGTCGGGAAATTTCCGGCGAGAACCATATTTTCTATTCGTCGAAAGGGCGCGCTGCGTTTTTGACGAAGACGCCGTGGCAATCTGCGGCTCTGATTTGAATGGGGGAGGTTGAATCCTATGGGTAGGACTTTTGTCCGCCTTTCGCTAGGATGTTGTTATTATTTTTTGTCATTTTTCTTGTATAATCAAACCAATATAAAAATACTCCAAAGCAAGATGTAAATGAAGATAGGAGAAACTATGCGTCGAGGACGAACTTTAATTCTTGTGCTTTTGCTTGTGGTGATCGTTTTAGCGGGCGGTTTTTTTGCTTTTACCCAACTTACAAAGAAGACGCCCAAGCCCGCCGAGGTTGTAAAACCAACCACAGTCAAAATCTATATTGCAGAGCAGCCCATTCCGCAGGGAGTGGCGGTTACCGAGGCTGTGCTTGGCACCATAGACCTTCCCCCCGAAAACGTTAGGGGCATTATGTATGAAGTCGGCGAAAAAGACATGCTTGTAGGTAAGATTGCCAAACTCAATATCGAGCCGGGCACCCCGATCATGGAATCGATGGTTTCTGATTCGGTTGTTCCGATTACAGGACCAAGCTGGGCGACCAAAATCCCTATTGGCATGACGGCAATATCCATCCCGATTAGCAAACTCTCGGTGGCGGCATACTCTATTAATGAAGGCGCTCACGTTAATGTCAATGGATGTTTCGCATTCGTAGATATTGACCCCGCTTTTCAAACAGTCCTTCCCAACCTGACGGCGTCTTTATCCAGCACGGGTTTCCTGCCCGATACTTTGACCGCCCTGACGCTTGGGGTTGATTCCGCGAAAGGCGGACAGCAAGGAAGAGTCGAACTAGACCCGTCGCTTCAACAACCCTATTACTTGATCCCATCCGAAAAAGTGCAGCGTCCCCGCGTGACTTGCCAGACGGTGATGCAAGATGTTGTCGTGATGAAACTGGGCGATTTCTCGCTCACCGATACTGGCTCTGCCTCCAAGACTGCGGCTGCGACCCCGCAACCTCAGCAACAACAGCAGCAGCAACAGCAACAACAGCCCCCATCTCCGCCCGATATTGTGACGTTAATCGTCACCCCGCAAGACGCGATTATCTTAACCTATCTAATGTATTCCGACGCCCAGATCACAATGACGTTACGCAATCCGGGCGATCAGGCGCGGCAGGCTACCGAAGCGGCTACTTTGCAATTCCTGCTCAGCCAATACAATATTCCAATTCCCGCCAAATTACCCTATTCGATGGAAGTTAATTTTGATCCGACCGCGGCGGGCTTGTCTGTGACGACCCCTCCAAATGTCCCCGCGCCTTAACATGGTTTGATTTTTCATCTCAGGCGCAAAAAGATTGGCAGAGTTTATTTTTCTTATGACAGGATATGTCGCTTATGGCTGCAGATAAAATTCGGGTTCTCATTGTAGATGACATTGCGGAAACGCGCGAAAACATTCGCAAACTCTTGCAATTTGAGTCGGATGTAGACGTCGCGGGCGCGGCGGCAGCCGGCAAGGAAGGCGTAAAACTCGCGCTGGAATTAGACCCCGACGTGATCTTGATGGATATCAATATGCCCGACATTGACGGCATTACCGCCACCGAAATGATCAGGCAGAAACTTCCGCATGTGCAGGTGATTATCCTGTCTGTGCAGAATGATCAAAACTATATGCGTCGGGCAATGTTGGCGGGCGCGCGCGACTTTTTGACAAAGCCCCCAATGGGCGACGAGTTAATATCCGCAGTGCGTCGCGCAGGCGATATGGCGCGGTTGGAACGCGCAAAGGGCGCCCAACAACAACAATTGGTTGCCGCCGTATCCGCGGGTTCGCCCGCGATGATGGCGGGGCTTGCTCCGTCTGTAAAAGGGAAAATCGTCACCATCTACAGCCCAAAAGGCGGAACAGGGTGTACGACCATCGCGGTTAATCTGGCTTTGGCGTTGAATAGCGAAGACACGGGCGTCGTACTGGTGGAGGCAAACCTCCAGTTTGGCGACGTCGCTGGTTTTGGT